>NZ_BAABIL010000433.1:0-3789 GCF_039542765.1 Kineococcus glutinatus | reverse complement strand
GGCGCGCCTCGCGGCCGAGGAGGCCGCCCGCCAGGCCGAGGAGGCCCGCCGGCTCGCGGCGGAGGAGGCGGCCCGCTCGGCGCTGCGCGACCCGCGCGGTGCGGCCCGGCCCCTGCTCGCCGAGCACGGCTGGGACGAGGCGCAGTTCGGCTGCCTCGACAGCCTCTGGACGAAGGAGAGCGGCTGGGACCCTCTCGCGGACAACCCGACGTCCAGCGCCTACGGCATCCCGCAGGCGCTGCCGGGCAGCAAGATGGCCTCGGCCGGCGCGGACTGGGAGACCAACCCCGTGACGCAGATCCGCTGGGGGCTGGGCTACATCGAGGCGCGCTACGGCTCCCCGTGCGCGGCGTGGGCGCACAGCCGCTCGCACAACTGGTACTGAGCCCGCCGCGGGCCCGCGACCTCCCCGCCCGGGGCGACCGGGCCGGGAGGTCGCGCGCGTTCAGCCCCGTGCGGGGCCGTCCTGCGGGACGTGGTCGTGCGGGGCGTCGCCCCGCCCCGCCCCGCCGCAGGGGCAGTCGAGGGCCGCGCACAGCGCCGCGGGCAGCTCGTGCTCGCCCGCCAGGGGGGTGGCGAAGGGCGCGCGCACCTGAACCGTCGCGCGCTCCAGCGTGCACAGGACGTCGAGGCCGTAGCGGTCGATGCCGGCCACGGAGACCTCCCGCACCTGCCGGGCCTGCTCCAGCGGCAGCTCCCGCAGCGCCCAGCCGACGAGGTGGTCGGCGTGGTGGGCCTCGAGGTGGCTGACGACGTCGTGCTCGTCGGGGTAGAGGGGGTCCGGGCGCGCCGTGACGTAGTCGTCGTCGGGCACGAGGTGCACGCCGGTGCGGGTCGTCACCCGGACCTCCCCGAGGTCGAGCCGGACGAGCCGCTTGCCGGAGCCGACGTCGAGCAGCGCGGGCACGGGGCGGGGCAGCGCCGCGGCCAGCCGGCGCTGCTCACCGGGGGGGAGCACCTGGATCCAGCCCGTGGCGCAGAGGCGGGCGCGGGGCAGCCCGGACAGCCCCGGCGGCACGTCGAGCACGTCGAGCACGGCCGGCACGTCCCGCCCGTCGGGCGCGTTGCGCAGCAGGTCGTCCAGCCGCTCGGCCAGCGGGCCGCCGTCGGCGACCAGGAGGAGGACGTCGCCGCCGCTGCCGGCGAGGTGGCGCACCGCGAAGGGCTCGGTGCGCGAGGCGGCCGCGCAGCTGCTGCCGTCCTCGTGCGGCGGGCGCGGCAGGTGCAGCGTGGCGGCCACGCTGCCCTCGGCGAGGGTGCGCGCCCACTCCGCGGGGGAGGTGCCGGGCCGTTCGGCGGCGGCGCCGTCCGCCGGCGTCCGCTGCACGCCGACGGAGGACGTACGATGGTCTGTGGCGTGGACCGAGCCGGTGCTCATGCCTGTAGTCGTGGTGATCCGTGGAGTCATGGTGAGACCTCGGGGGCTCGGAGAAGCGTCGACCTGGACGTTGTCGGGGTACTCGGACATCTCCTCACGGAGACCTCCTCGGCTAAGGTCAGGGTAACCTAACCGATCTGGAGGTGTTGTGAACAGCGCTCGACCGAAGGTGCGGATCAGCCGCGCCCTGGGTGTGGCCCTCACGCCCAAGGCCGCCCGCTTCATGGACCGTCGCCCGTACCCGCCGGGCATGCACGGTCGCAAGCAGCGCAAGCAGTCGGACTACGCGATGCAGCTGCGCGAGAAGCAGCGGCTGCGGTACCAGTACGACATCAGCGAGACCCAGCTGCGCCGCGCGTACGACCTCGCCAAGCGCAAGCCGGGCAAGACGGGCGCGAACCTGGTGACCCTGCTGGAGACGCGCCTGGACGCCGTCGTCTGGCGCGCCGGCTTCGCCCGGACGATCTACCAGGCCCGCCAGATGGTCGTGCACCGCCACCTCGTGGTGGACGGCCGTCGCGTGGACCGCCCCTCCTACCGGGTCGTCCCCGGGCAGGTCGTGGCGATCGCCCCGCGGAGCAAGACGAAGACCCCGTTCATCGTGGCGGCCGAGGGTGGCTGGTCGGACAACGAGATCCCCGGCTGGCTCGACGTCAAGCGCGACGAGCTGACCGCGACGATCCTCGCCCAGCCCCAGCGCGAGCAGATCCCCGTGACCTGCGACGAGCAGCTCGTGGTGGAGTACTACTCCCGCTGATCCGCTCCGGGCCCCGTGCCCGGACCCGTGGTGACACCCAGAGGGGCGCCGGTCCGTGCGGACCGGCGCCCCTCTCGTGCGCCCGGTGCCGATCGGCACCCGGTGCGGCTCAGGCCTTCGGCGTCGTCATCGACAGCACGTCCAGGGCGGCGTCGAGCTGCTCCTCGGTGACCTCGCCGCGCTCGACGAAGCCGAGGTCGAGCACCGCCTGGCGCACCGTGGTGCCCTGCGCGACGGCGTGCTTGGCGACCTTCGCGGCCGCCTCGTAGCCGATGACGCGGTTGAGCGGCGTCACGATCGAGGGCGAGGACTCCGCGAACCGGCGGCACTGCTCGACGTCGGCCTCCAGCCCGTCGACGCAGCGGTCGGCCAGCAGCCGCGCGGCGTTGCCGAGCAGCCGGGTGGACTCCAGCACGTTGCGCGCCATCACCGGGATCATCACGTTGAGCTCGAACGTGCCGCTGGCGCCGGCCCACGCCACGGTCGCGTCGTTGCCGACGACCTGGGCGCACACCATGAGCGCCGCCTCGGGCACGACGGGGTTCACCTTGCCCGGCATGATCGAGGAACCGGGCTGCAGGTCCGGCAGCCGCAGCTCCGCCAGGCCGGTGCGCGGCCCGGACCCCATCCAGCGCAGGTCGTTGCAGACCTTCGTCATGCTCACCGCGACCGTGCGCAGCGCGCCGGACAGCTCCACGAGCCCGTCGCGCGCGCCCTGCGCCTCGAAGTGGTCCTCGGCCTCGGTCAGCGGCAGGCCGGTGTCCTCCGCGAGCAGGGCGATGACCCGCTGCGGGAACCCCGCCGGGGTGTTGATGCCCGTGCCGACGGCGGTGCCGCCCAGCGGGACCTCCGCCACCCGCGGCAGCGTGGCCCGCACCCGCTCCACGCCGCGGCGGACCTGCGCGGCGTAGCCGGCGAACTCCTGCCCCAGCGTCACCGGCGTGGCGTCCATCAGGTGGGTGCGGCCGGACTTCACGACCCCGGCGAACTCGTCGCGCTTGCGCTCCAGCGACGCCGCGAGGTGTTCCAGGGCCGGCACGAGGTCCTCGACGACGGCCGCGGTGGCGGCGACGTGCACCGAGGTGGGGAACACGTCGTTGGAGGACTGCGAGGCGTTGACGTGGTCGTTGGGGTGCACCGCCCGCCCGAGGCGCTCGGTCGCCAGGGTGGCGATGACCTCGTTGGCGTTCATGTTCGAGGAGGTGCCCGAGCCGGTCTGGAAGATGTCGACGGGGAACTCCCCGTCGTGGGCGCCGGAGGCGACCTCGGCGGCCGCGGCGGCGATGGCGTCGGCGACGTCGCGCTCGAGGACGCCGAGCTCGGCGTTGGCCAGCGCGGCGGCGCGCTTGATGCGGGCCAGGGCCGCGATGTGGGCCTTCTCCAGGCCGGTGCCGCTGAGGGGGAAGTTCTCCACGGCCCGCTGGGTCTGGGCCCGCCACTTCGCGGCGGCGGGCACCCGGACCTCGCCCATGGTGTCGTGCTCGATCCTGTACTGCTGCTGGTCCTGCTGCTGAGCTCCGTCGGCCATGGCGTCCATCCTGCCGTGCGGGCGCCGCGCGGAGTGCAGGTGGTAGTCGAGGTCACGTCCGCCCCGGCGCCCGTGAGCGCACGCATGAAGGGCCGCCACCGCGAGACCGAGCGGCTGCTGACCGAC
>NZ_BAABIL010000432.1:0-4244 GCF_039542765.1 Kineococcus glutinatus | reverse complement strand
CAGCAGCACGCCGCCGAGCAGCAGGGCCCCGCCGCCGGTGGCGACGGCGGGGCGCACGCCGGGGTTGGCCGCCTCGGGGCCGGTGCGCGTCCACCCCAGCAGCAGCCGGTCGGGCGCGGCGGCCCTGCCGTCGGTGGCCGCGACCAGCACGTAGCGGCCCTGCCGCCGCGGCCAGGTCAGCTCGGCGCGGCCCGCGCCGGTGGCGGTGGTCACCCAGATGTCGGCGTCGCGGGGGTCGGCGGCGGTCGGCGCGCTGCCGTCGGCGCGGCTGGCGAGGACGGGTTCGTCACCGCCGGTCAGACCGGTCAGCTCGGTGCGGCGCACGTCGGCCAGCCACGCGCGGGCGTCCTCCTCGCGGGCCACGCCGAGGAAGACGTCCCGCCCGTCGGCGCTGGCGCCGACGCTGACCCGCGGCCCCGTCAGCTCCAGCAGGCCCGGGGAGGTGACGACGGCGGCGCCGGGGTCCACCAGCCGGGCGCCGGCGTCCAGGCGGGGCGAGGGGCGCAGCGCGGTGGCCAGCAGCACGCCCGCCCCCACGCCCAGCACCCCTCCGGCGACCAGCAGCCACGCCACGACGCGTCGCACGGCGCTCCTCCTCCTCGTCGGGGCCCGGGCGGCGCGCGGGCCCGCGGCAGGTGCCGGCACTCAGCGGGTTCGGGTGCTCGCGGCCGAGGATAGGGGCAGCGCCACCGCCGTTCCCAGGTCGCCGGCGGGTCGCTGCCGGGTGCTCGCCGGTCCTCCCCGCGGGTGCCGGGGCGTCACTGCCCCAGGCCGGGCTCCCCCTGCGCGCGCTGCACCGCCGCCTCCAGCCGGTCGAGCTTGCCCTGCAGCTCCCCCTCGGCCCCGGCGCGGATGTCGGCCTTGAGCACCAGGGAGACCCGGCTGCCGTGGCGGGCGACGGCCTCGCAGGCGCGGCGCACGACGTCCATGCACTCCTCCCAGCCGCCCTCGATCGTCGTGAACATCGCGTCGGTGCGGTGCGGCAGGCCGGAGGAGCGCACCACGAGCACGGCGTCGGCCACGGCGGCGGAGACGGAGTCGGCGGCGGCACCGGCGGGCACCGGGCCACCGGAGGGGGCGACGGAGAAGGCGACCAGCATGCGCTCACGCTAGCCCGCGGCGGGCGCGGCCCGTTCAGAGGTGGTACAGGCGCGCGAGGCTGACGACCTCGGCCGGGGCGGACTCCACGAGCGCGCCGTCGAACGTCACCCGCCCGGTGCGGGGGTCGACGTCCGTCCGCCCCAGCCGCGCGTTGCGCACCAGGTCGCCCGGGCCGATGCCCCGGGTACCGCGCACCGCCACCCGCCGCCGCCGCGTCGGCACCCCCGACAGCGACGCGCTGGCCGCCGCGACCGCCGCGCTGGTGGACTCCACCGACAGCTCCGCCGCCGCCGCGCCGTGCCCGCCCAGCTGCGGGCCCAGCACCAGCGGCTCGCACACGTCGGTCGCCGCGTTCGGGTCGCCGGTGACGCCCCAGGCGGGGAAGCCCGCCTTGAGGACGAGCTGCGGCTTGGCGCCGAACCACGCCGGGTGCCACAGCACGAGGTCGGCGAGCTTGCCCACCTCCAGCGACCCCACCTCGTGCGCCAGGCCGTGGGCGATCGCGGGGTTGATCGTGAGCTTGGCGACGTAGCGCAGCACCCGCTCGTTGTCCGCGTGCTCGTCGTCGCCGGCGGCCGGGCCGCGCTCGGCGCGCATCTTGCCCGCCATCGCGAAGGTGCGGCGCACCGTCTCCCCCGCCCGGCCCATGCCCTGCGCGTCCGAGGACGTGATGCCGATGGCCCCCAGGTCGTGCAGCACGTCCTCGGCCCCCATCGTGCCCGCGCGGATCCGCTCGCGGGCGATGACGACGTCGCTGGGCAGGTCCGCCTTCAGCCCGTGCGCCGCCATGATCATCGCCTCGTGCTCGGCGATGGCGTCCCGCCCGAACGGCAGGGTGGGGTTCGTCGAGGAGCCGATGACGTTGGGCACCCCCGCCATCCGCAGCACGTTCGGCACGTGCCCGCCGCCGCAGCCCTCGATGTGGAAGGCGTGGATGGTGCGGCCCTGGAGCACCGCGAGGGTGTCCTCCACGGCCAGCGCCTCGTTGAGGCCGTCGGTGTGCAGCGCGACCTGCACGTCGTGGTCCTCCGCCACCCGCAGCGCCGTGTCCAGGGCGCGGGCGTGGGCGCCCATGTCCTCGTGCACCTTGAAGCCGCACGCCCCGCCCTCGGCGAGGGCCTCCACCAGCGGCGCCGGGTGCGAGCTGGAACCGCGGGCGAGGAAGCCGATGTTGACCGGCCAGGCGTCGAAGGCGTCGAAGGCGTGCCGCAGCGCCCACGGGGAGTTGACGCCCACCCCCCACACCGGCCCGAACTCCTGCCCGATGATCGTCGTGACGCCCGAGGACAGCGCCGCCTCCATGATCCGCGGCGACAGGACGTGGACGTGGGTGTCGATGACGCCGGCGGTGGCGATCATCCCCTCCCCGGACACGATCGAGGTGCCGGTGCCCACGACGACGTCGACGCCGTCGAGGGTGTCGGGGTTGCCGGCGCGCCCGATCGCGCAGATCCGCCCGCCCCGGATGCCGATGGAGGTCTTGCGCACCCCCAGCACGGCGTCGAGGACGACGACGTTGGACACCACCACGTCGCACGTCTCGCGCACGGCGGCGGCCTTGAGGTGCAGCCCGTCGCGGGCGGTCTTGGCGAAGCCCGCGAGGAACTCCTCCCCCACCGCCTGCGCGTCGTGCTCGACGCGCACGACGAGGCCGGTGTCGCCGAGGCGGATGCGGTCGCCGGTGGTGGGGCCGTAGGCGCCGGCGTACTCGGCGGCGGGGACCTGCCAGCTCACGCGCCCTCCCCAAAGTCGGTCCCGGTGGCCCGGTCGGCGTCGGTGGCCTGGTCGGCGCCCGGAGCCGGGCCGGCGCCCAGGTAACCCTCCGCGGCGGCGCGGCGCAGCGCCGCCGCCCGCACCGCCGGGTCGTCCAGGGGCCCGTCGACGAGCCCGGCGAACCCCACGGCCACCCGCTGCCCCCCGAACGGCACGAGCACCACCTCCACGACCTCCCCGGGCGGGAAGCGGACCACCGTGCCGGCGGGCACGTCGAGGCGGCGGCCGTAGGCGGCGGCGCGGTCGAAGTCCAGGCGGCGGTTGACCTCGAAGAAGTGGAAGTGCGACGTGACGCTCACCGGCACCTCGCCGGTGTTGCGCACCCCCACCCCGACCCGGTCGGCGGCCGGTGCGGGCACGGCCGGCCGCGCGGGCAGCACCGCGCCGGGCCCGGTACCGGGTGCGGGCACCCCGAACGGCTCGGGCACCACGGCCAGCCGGGTGCCGTCGTCGAAGAGGGCCTCCACCGACACCTCCGTCACGACGTCGAGGACACCGGGCAGGACGTCCCCCGGGCCGACGAGGGCGCGGGCCTCGGCCAGCACGCCGGCCAGCCGCAGCCCGTCGCGGGCGGCCTCGCAGACGGTGTCGGCGACGACGGCCACCGCCTCGGGCACGTTGAGCCGCAGGCCGCGGGCCCGTCGCACCCGGGCCAGCTCCGCGGCGCCGCGCAGCAGCAGCCGGTCGCGCTCGGTGGGGGTCAGCCGCACCGGCCCAGCTTGGCACGGCGCCGCCGGGTCGACCCCGCGCCCACCCCGGGCCGCGGGTCGACCCCGCGGCGACGTGCACCGGTCTACCCTCTAGGTGCCGCACCGCGCCCACCGCGCCGGGCGGCAGGTCCACCCCACCCCACCCCCGGAGGCCCTGCGTGTCCTCGGAGTTTCACGACGCCTTCTCCGTCGTCGTGCGCGGTTACGACCGCGCGCAGGTCGACCAGCGGATGACCGCCCTCGACGAGGCGCTGCGGCAGGCCCGCGCCCGCGTCGAGGAGGCCGACGCGCGGTCGCTGCGGCTGGCCGCCGAGCTCAGCGAGGTCAGGAAGCAGCTGCGGGAGATGGAGCGCCCCAGCTACTCCGGGCTCGGTGCCCGCGTGGAGAAGCTGCTGCGGCTGGCCGAGGACCAGTCCGGGGAGATGCTGCGCTCGGCGCGCCGCGACGCCGACCGGTTGCGGGAGGACGCCCGCACCGAGGCCGAGACGGAGCGCTCCCGCGCGCTGGAGGACGCCCGCCGCCGCGCCGCCGCCGCCGGCCGCGACGCGGACGAGCTCACCGCCCGCGCCCGGGCCGAGGCGCACTCGGCCGTCGAGGCGGCGCAGCACCGCGCCCAGGAGCTCGTCGACGCCGCCCAGCGCGACGCCGAGCGGCTGCGGG
>NZ_BAABIL010000431.1:0-3556 GCF_039542765.1 Kineococcus glutinatus | reverse complement strand
GGCCAGCAGCACCCCGTCGGGGGCGACGAGCACCGGGCCGGCGCCGGCCAGCACCGCGTCGACGTCGGCGTCCGCCGCGACCGGGCCGGTGCCCGCGGCCGCCTCCGCCGGGGCACCGCCGGCACTCCTCACCACCCGAGCACCATAGGCTCGTGCGCGTGACCGAACGCTCCCGGGTCCTCACCCTGTCCTGCCCCGACCGCCCGGGCATCGTGCACGCCGTGTCCGGCGCCCTGGTCGCGCTCGACGCGAACATCACCGACAGCCAGCAGTACGGCAACCCCGCGACGGGGCACTTCTTCATGCGGGTGGCCTTCGAGGCCGACGCCTCCGACGAGGCGCTGCGGGCCAACCTGGAGGTGGTGGCGCGCCGGTTCGAGCTGACGTGGCGGATGGTGCGCGCCGACCGCCCGGTGCGCACGGTGGTCATGGTGTCCAAGGAGGGGCACTGCCTCAACGACCTGCTGTTCCGGCAGCGCTCCGGGGCGCTGCCCGTGGAGGTCGTCGCCGTGGTGTCCAACCACCCCGACCTGGCGCCGATGGCGGAGTTCTACGGGGTGCCGTTCCTGCACGTGCCCGTGGCGGCCGGCAGCGCGGAGTCCAAAACCGCCGCCGAGCAGCGCCTGCTGGACCTGGTCGCCGAGCAGGACGTGGAGCTCGTCGTCCTGGCCCGCTACATGCAGATCCTGTCCGACCCGCTGTGCCGGGCGCTGGAGGGGCGGGCCATCAACATCCACCACTCGTTCCTGCCCAGCTTCAAGGGCGCGCGGCCCTACCACCAGGCCCACGACCGCGGCGTGAAGCTCATCGGCGCCACCGCGCACTACGTGACCGCCGACCTCGACGAGGGGCCGATCATCGAGCAGGACGTGGAGCGGGTCGACCACCGCTCCACCCCGGCGGAGCTGGTGCGCCTGGGCCAGGACGTGGAGTGCCGCACCCTGGCGCGCGCGGTGCGCTGGCACACCGAGCAGCGGGTGCTGCTCGACGGGCACCGCACCGTGGTGTTCCGCTGACGGTGCGGGTGGGCGCCGCCCCTCAGCGCTGTTCGGCGGGACAGGTGTAGGCGGTGCGCCCGCCGACCCGGGAGACGCGCACGGGCGCACCGCAGCGCCGGCACGCCTCGCGCTTGTAGACCCAGCGCTCGTCCGGCGCGGCGGGGTCGCTGACCACCTGCCCGGCGTCGCGCCCCAGCGGCAGCAGCTCCACCGCGAGGTCCCAGATCGCGCCGGCCTCCTCGGCGTCCAGGCGCGCCACCGGCCGGGCGGGGTCCACGCCGGCGAGGAACAGCAGCTCCGCGCGCCAGGCGTTGCCCAGCCCCGCCCACACCCCCTGCTCCACCACGGCCGCCCCCACCGCGCCGCGCGCGGCCAGCAGCCGGTGCACCGCCTCCTCGCGCCGGGCGGCGCCGTCGCGCAGCGGGTCGGGCCCCAGGGAGGCCAGCAGGGCGGTGCGCCCGGCGGGTGTCAGCGGCTCGCAGCGGGAGGGGGCGATGAGGGCGAACGCCGCGCCGTCGCCGGCCAGCCACAGCCGGGTGCCGCGCGGCGGGGTGGCGGTGGTGTCCTCGTAGCGCAGGAACAGCCCGCGCATGCCGAGGTGGACGTGCAGGGTGGGGGCGTCCGCCACGTCGTAGAGCAGGTTCTTGCCCCACGCCCCCACGGCCGCCAGGACCCGCCCGTCGTAGGGCGCGGCGTCGAAACGGCCCTGCGGGCTGGAGGCGCGCAGCACCCGGCCCGCCAGCGCCGCCCGCTGCTCGCGGGCGTGGCGGTGCAGCAGGTGTCCCTCGGGCACGCGCGCTCCTCCCGCCCGCCGCGGCGGCGGGCCCGGGCAGGCGTTACCCCGCACCCGGCCGGTCGACACGGGCCGGTCGACGCCGCCTGTCGACGCCGCCGGGCGCACCGCGGCCCGGGTCCCCGCGGGGACCCGGGCCGCGCGCAGAACTCAGGCCAGGCGGGCGCGGAGGTTGTCGTCCAGGGCGCCGAGGAAGTCCTCGGTGGTGAGGAAACCCTGCTCGGGGCCGACGAGGAGGGCGAGGTCCTTCGTCATCTGCCCGCCCTCGACGGTCTTGATGACGACGTCCTCCAGCGTCTCGGCGAAACCGGTGACCTCGGGGGTGGAGTCCAGCTTGCCGCGGTGGGCCAGGCCCCGCGTCCACGCGTAGATCGAGGCGATCGGGTTCGTGGAGGTCGGCTTGCCCTGCTGGTGCTGGCGGTAGTGGCGCGTCACGGTGCCGTGCGCGGCCTCCGCCTCGACGGTGCGCCCGTCCGGGGTGGCCAGCACGGAGGTCATCAGGCCCAGGGAGCCGAAACCCTGCGCGACGGTGTCGGACTGCACGTCGCCGTCGTAGTTCTTGCACGCCCAGACGTAGCCGCCCTCCCACTTCAGGGAGGCCGCGACCATGTCGTCGATGAGGCGGTGCTCGTAGGTGATGCCCGCCTCGGCGAACCTGTCCTTGAACTCCGTCTCGAACACCTCGGCGAAGATGTCCTTGAACCGGCCGTCGTAGGCCTTGAGGATCGTGTTCTTCGTCGACAGGTACACGGGGTAGCCGCGGGAGAGGCCGTAGTTCAGCGACGCGCGGGCGAAGTCGTAGATGGAGCTGTCGAGGTTGTACATCGACAGCGACACGCCGCCGCCGGGGGCGCGGAACACCTCGTGCTCGATCGGCTCGGAGCCGTCGGCGGGGGTGAACGTCACCGTCAGGGTGCCCTCGCCGGGGAAGCGGAAGTCGGTGGCGCGGTACTGGTCGCCGAAGGCGTGGCGGCCGACGATGATCGGCTTGGTCCAGCCCGGCACCAGCCGCGGCACGTTCGAGATGATGATCGGCTCGCGGAAGATGACGCCGCCGAGGATGTTGCGGATCGTCCCGTTCGGGGAGCGCCACATCTTCTTGAGGCCGAACTCCTCCACCCGCGCCTCGTCGGGGGTGATGGTGGCGCACTTGACGCCGACGCCGTGCTCCTTGATGGCGTGGGCGGCGTCGATGGTCACCTGGTCGTCGGTGGCGTCGCGGTTCTGGATCGACAGGTCGTAGTACCGCAGGTCCACGTCGAGGTAGGGGTGGATCAGGCGCTCCTTGATGAACTGCCAGATGATCCGGGTCATCTCGTCGCCGTCGAGCTCGACGACGGGGCCCTGCACCTTGATCTTCGCCACGCCTGGTCTCCTCGCTAGGTCAGCCGCCCGCGTCACCCTCGACGCGGGCCGTGCATGTCGCTCGACGTCAAGATACCTTCCGCCGATCCGTGCGGTCACCACGCTGCCACGCCCGTGCTTGACGCACCAGGCGCACATCCCCCAGGATCACGACCGCCATCCAGAGCGGCCGAGAGTCCTGGCTCGTCGACGCCGCAGCAACCACGGTCCGCCGCAGGTGCTCCCGCCAGGTCCGATGGAGGACTCAGATGACCCGCACGCACCGCACCGCACCCGCCGCTGCCCCGCAGCCGGTGCGCTGCTGCTGCGCGCCGACCACCCGGGGCTGTCGCCGGCGCTGAGACCAGCGCACGGGGCGGCAGCGCAGCTGCGCCGCCGGCCCGCTCCCCCGCACCACCCG
>NZ_BAABIL010000430.1:0-5972 GCF_039542765.1 Kineococcus glutinatus | reverse complement strand
GCGCGCCCGCGGCGGCACCGCCGTCGTGACGCTGGAGCCCTGCAACCACACCGGCCGGACCGGCCCCTGCGCGCAGGCGCTGCTGGCCGCGAGCGTCGCGCGCGTGGTCTACGCCCACCCCGACCCCACCCCCGTCGCGGCGGGCGGTGCGGCGGCGCTGCGCACGGCCGGCGTGGAGGTCGAGCGCGCGGCGGTAGAGGTGGAACCGCTGCGGCCGTGGCTGACCGCCCAGCGCCTGGGGCGCCCGCACGTGACGTGGAAGTACGCCGCCTCCCTCGACGGGCGCAGCGCCGCCGCCGACGGCACCTCGAAGTGGATCACCTCGGAGGAGGCGCGCGCCGACGTGCACCGGCTGCGCGGGGAGGTCGACGCCGTGGTCGCGGGCGTCGGCACCGTGCTGGCCGACGACCCCCTGCTCACCGTCCGACCCGACCCGGGCCGGCAGCCGCTGCGGGTGGTGTTCGACAGCGACGGCCGCACCCCGCCGGGGGCGCGGGTGCTGGACGGCTCGGCCCGCACGCTGCTGCTCACCGCACCCGGCGCGCCCGCACCGGCCGGGGTGGAGGCGGCGGCGGTGCCCCGGCACGACCTGCCCGCCGCGCTGGCGGTGCTGCGGCAGCGGGGTGTGGTGAGCGTGCTGCTGGAGGGGGGCCCCACCCTGGCGGGGGCGTTCCTCGCGGCGGGGCTGGTGGACCGCGTCGTCGGCTACGTGGCGCCGGTGCTGCTGGGTGACGGCCTGCCGGCGCTGGCCGGCGCGGGGGTGACGACGATCGCGGGGGCGCACCGGTGGCGGCTGGTGGACGTCGTCCGGCTGGGCCCGGACGTGCGGCTGACGGCCCTGCCGGCCTGAGGCGGCCGGACCCGGCCGTCAGGTCCGGGGGGCGGTGAGGTCGCGCACCTGCGCGTAGCGCTCCCGCACCCCCGGCACCGGGTCCGCCTCGAGCACGGCCTCCGGCGCCGGGCCCCACGCGGGCGGCTCGGCGTCACCGGAGAGCACCCAGGCCGCCTGCCGGGCGGCCCCGTCGGCGACGTACTCGCCGGGCTCGGGCACGACGACGGGCCGGCCCAGCACGGCCGGGGCGATCCGGCGCAGCGCCTCGGAGCGGGCGCCACCGCCGACGAGCACGACGCGCCGGGCCGCCACCCCCTGGGCGACGAGCGCGTCCAGCCCGTCCGCCAGCCCGCACAGCAGGCCCTCCACGGCGGCCCGCGCCAGGTGGGCGGGGGTGGACGTGGCGGGGGTGAGCCCGTGCAGGGCACCGGTGGCGTCGGGGCGGACGGGGGTGCGCTCGCCCTCCAGGTAGGGCACGAGGACGAGCCCGCCCGCGCCGGAGGGGGCGCTCAGCGCCAGGCGGGAGAACTCCTCGTGCCCGACGCCGAGCACCCGGGCGGCGGCGTCGAGGACGCGGGCGGCGTTGAGGGTGCACACCAGGGGCAGGTAGCGCCCGGTGGCGTCGGCGAAGCCCGCGACGACCCCGCTGTCGTCCGCGGTGGGGGCGGTGGCCACGGCGCTGACGACGCCGCTGGTGCCGATCGACACGACGACGTCCCCGGCGGCGGCCCCCACGCCGAGGGCGGCGGCCATGTTGTCGCCGGTCCCGGGGGCCAGGACGGTCTCCCGCGCCCCGCCGGCGCGGCGGCCGGCGTGCTGGGTGGGGCCGAGCACGTCGGGCAGCTGCACGTCGTCGCGTCCCAGCGCCAGCCGCAGCAGGTCGCGGCGGTACTCCCCCGCGGCCGGGGACCAGTAGCCGGTGCCGCTGGCGTCCCCGCGGTCGGTGGTGGGCCGCTCCCGCTCCTGCGGGCCGCCCGCGAGGTGCCACGTCAGCCAGTCGTGGGGCAGGCAGACGGTGGCGGTGCGGGCTGCGAGCTGCGGTTCGTGCTCGGCGAGCCAGCGCAGCTTGGCCACCGTGAAGGACGCCACGGGCACCGAGCCCACCGCGCGGGCCCACTCCCCGGGCCCGCCGAGCTCGGCGACGAGGTCCTCGGCGGCGTCGGCGGAGCGGGCGTCGTTCCACAGCAGGGCGGGCCGCAGCACCTCCCCGTCCTCGTCGAGGGCGACCATGCCGTGCTGCTGGGCGCCGACCGCGAGGGCGTCGACGTCGTCGAGCCCACCGGCGTCGGCCACCGCGGCGTCCAGGGCCCGCCGCCACGCGGCCGGGTGGACCTCGCTGCCGTCGGGGTGCGGGGCGCGCCCGGAACGCAGCAGCCGCCCGGTCCGCGCGTCGCGCACCACGACCTTGCAGGACTGGGTGGAGGAGTCGATCCCGGCGACGATCGGCATGGGCACAGCCAACACCCCGTCACCGCGGCGGCACGAGGGGGGAGCCGGGCGGGTGGCCGCTGCGTCGACCGGGTGTCGCTCGCGGACCGGAATGCCGGAAGCTCTCGCGAGCCTGTACCGTTGGCCCACGGAGAGATGACCAGGAACTCCGGGGTTCGCCTGCGCCGACCCCGGGTCGACGTGCGAGGGGGTCGACGCCATGGGGCGCGGCCGTGCGAAGGCCAAGCAGACGAAGGTCGCCCGTCAGCTGAAGTACTTCAGCCCGGAGACCGACTACGACGCGCTCCAGCGCGAACTGCACGGGCCCGATCGTTACAGCGCTTCCGGGCGCGCCGACGCTGAGGCGGCGGCCGCCGACGACGACGAGGAGCAGGACGACGGCCCTCCGTACGCGGTGGACGACGACTACGAGGAGTGGGCGGCCAAGCGACGGGCCTGACCCGTCCCGTCCGCGCTCCTGACGGCTCCGTGGCCCTTCCCGGCGGTCACCACCCCTGGTGGCGACCCTCGAGGAGGGCCACGCCGCCGTCGACGCCCTTGGCGTTGCTGCGCCCGTCGCTCTCGCGCCGCTCGCGCACCTGCCCGCACTCCCAGGCCGGCACGCCCCGGGCGGCGAAGTGCCGCACGACGGCGTCCACGGCGTCCGGGGCGACGACGGCCACCATGCCCACGCCCAGGTTGAGGGTGCGCTCCAGGTCCGCCGAGGGCACCCGGCCGAGGTCGCGCACCGTGGCGAACACCGCACCGGGGGTCCACGTCCCGCGCTGCACGACGCCGGTGAGCCCGGCGGGCAGACAGCGCGCGAGGTTGGCGGCGAGCCCGCCACCGGTGACGTGGGTCAGCGCCCGCACCCCCTCGACGGCCGCGAGCAGCTCCAGCACGGGCCGGGCGTAGATCCGGGTGGGTTCCAGCAGCTCCTCGCCCAGGGTGCGGCCGAAGTCGTCGACGTGCCGGTCGAGCGACCAGCCGGCGTCGGACACCACCCGGCGCACCAGCGAGTAGCCGTTGGAGTGCAGGCCGGAGGAGGCCAGCGCCACGAGGACGTCCCCCTCGCGCACCCGCTCGGCGCCCAGCAGCTCGTCGGCCTCCACGACGCCGGTCACCGCCCCGGCCACGTCGTACTCGTCGGGGCCGAGCAGGCCGGGGTGCTCGGCGGTCTCGCCGCCGACGAGCGCGGCACCGGCCTCGGCGCAGGCGCGGGCGATGCCCGCCACGAGCGCCGCCGTCCGCTCCGGCACGACCCGCCCGCAGGCGATGTAGTCGGTCATGAACAGCGGCGTGGCGCCGCAGACGACGATGTCGTCGACGACCATGCCGACGAGGTCGGCGCCGATGGTGTCGTGCCGGTCGAGGGCCTGCGCGATGGCGACCTTGGTGCCGACGCCGTCGGTGCTCGTGGCCAGCAGCGGGCGGCGGTAGCCGCGCAGCGCGCTGGCGTCGAAGAGCCCGGCGAAGCCGCCGAAGCCGCCGACGACCTCCGGGCCGTGGGTGCGGGCCACCGACGCCTTCATGAGCTCGACGGCGCGGTCACCGGCCTCGACGTCGACACCGGCGGCGGCGTAGGTGGTGCCGGCGGGTTCGTCCTGCACGGGGTCCTCCTGGAGGGCGGGACCGCTCACGAGCCCATCCCGACGGGCGTGATGGGCAGCCGGGGCCGCTCCAGGGCGTGCTTGCCGAGGCGCTCCACGTCGGGCAGCGGCACGGGGTAGCTGCCGGAGAAGCACGCCGTGCACAGCCGGTCGGCGGGTTGTTCGGTGGCCTCCACCATGCCCTCCATGGAGATGTACCCCAGGGAGTCGGCCCCGATGCTGGCGCAGACGTCCTGCACGCCGAGGCCGGTGGCGATGAGCTCGGCGCGGGTGGCGAAGTCGATGCCGTAGAAGCAGGGCCAGGTCACCGGCGGGGAGGAGATCCGCACGTGGACCTCGGCGGCGCCGGCCTCCCGCAGCATGCGGATGAGGGCGCGCTGGGTGTTGCCGCGGACGATGGAGTCGTCGACGACGACGAGCCGCTTGCCGTGCACGACGCTCTTGAGCGGGTTGAGCTTGAGCCGGATGCCGAGCTGGCGGATGGTCTGGCTGGGCTGGATGAAGGTGCGCCCGACGTAGGCGTTCTTCACCAGGCCCTGCCCGTAGGGGATGCCGGACTCCTCGGCGTAGCCGATGGCCGCGGGGGTGCCGGACTCCGGCGTCGGGATGACGAGGTCGGCCTCGACGGGGTGCTCGCGGGCCAGCGCGCGGCCCATCGCGACGCGGGACTCCTGCACGACGCGCCCGGCGATCGTCGTGTCGGGGCGGGCGAGGTAGACGTACTCGAAGACGCAGCCCTTGGGCCGGGCCTCGGCGAAGCGGGTGGAGCGCAGCCCGTCGGCGTCGATGGCGACGAGCTCGCCGGGCTCGATCTCGCGCACCACGCTGGCGCCGACGATGTCGAGGGCGGCGGTCTCGCTGGCCACGACCCAGCCGCGCTCCAGCCGGCCGAGGACGAGGGGGCGGATGCCGTGCGGGTCGCGGGCGGCGTAGAGGGCGTCCTCGTCCATGAACACGAAGCTGAAGGCGCCCTCCAGCTTCGGCAGCACCTCCAGGGCGGTGGCCTCGAGGGTGTGGTCGGGGTCGCCGGCCAGCAGCGCCGTGACGAGCGCGGTGTCGGTGGTGTTGCCGTGCTTGATCTCCCCGGCGTGGGCGCCGGAGGTGCGCTGGGCGAGCAGCTCGCGCAGCGCGAAGGAGTTGGTGAGGTTGCCGTTGTGGGCGAGGGCGACGGTGCCGCTGGCCGTGGCGCCGAGCGTGGGCTGGGCGTTCTGCCAGGTGCTGCCGCCGGTCGTGGAGTAGCGGGCGTGCCCGACCGCGACGTGCCCCTGCAGGGAGCCGAGCGCGCGCTCGTCGAACACCTGGGCCACGAGGCCGGTGTCCTTGTAGACGAGGATCTGCTCGCCGTTGCTGACGGCGATGCCGGCGGCCTCCTGCCCGCGGTGCTGCAGGGCGTAGAGGCCGAAATAGGTGAGTTTGGAGACGTCCTCGCCGGGAGCCCAGACCCCGAAGACGCCACAGGCGTCCTGGGGGCCCTTCTCACCGGGGAGGAGGTCGTGGTTCAGTCGTCCGTCGCCACGGGCCACGGCACGAGTGTCCCACAGTCCGGGCCCCCCGGCCGCCGCGCGTCCCGCGCCCGGCCCCGCGCGCCCGCGCCCCGGCGGCCCCGGATCAGCGGCCCCGCTCGAGCACGCCGCCGACGACGCCGCCGACGAGGCCGCCGACGAGGCCCTGGGTCGCCGCGAGGTAGCCCAGGAGCGCGGCGCGGCCGAAGCCGTCCGACGGGCGGCCGAGGAGGCTGGCGGCGGCGGCGAGCAGGACACCGGCCAGCATGCCGGTCAGCACCAAGGCGCGGTAGCGGGGGGCCCGCCGCAGCAGCACCCGGCGCCCGTCGGGGGCCGGGGCGGCCCGGCCCGGCTCCCCGGGGGTGGCGCCCGGTGCCGGTTCCTCCGGGGCGGGATCGGGCCGGGGGGTCGCGTCGCTCACGGTCAGACGGTACTTCCGCCGGCGCCCGCGGCGGGCAGCGGCAGCAGGTGGGACAGGTCGGCGCGGGCGCCGCTGGCGGCGACGAGGCCGGCGGCCCGGGCGTCGGCGAAGCTGAGGTCGCCGGCGGCCAGCCGCAGCCAGGTCGCCGGGTCCGTCTCCACGACGTTGGGCGGGGTGCC
>NZ_BAABIL010000429.1:0-2670 GCF_039542765.1 Kineococcus glutinatus | reverse complement strand
CACCCCCACGACGCGGCGCTCGGCCGGCACCCCGAAGGCCGCCTTCAACGGCTCGTGCGCCCCGGCCGGCACCCCGAAGAAGCACGCGCCCAGCCCGGCGTCCACCACCGACAGCAGCAGCTGGTGGACGACCATCCCGGCGTCGACGTCCCAGAACGGCACCGGCCAGCGCGCCGGGTCGCGGTCGGCCCAGCCCTTGTCGGCCTCCGCGTAGCGCTCGAGGTAGGCCGCGGGGGAGGACAGCACCACGACCAGGACCGGCGCCGTGCGCATCCCCGCCAGCCAGGCCGAGCCGCCGTCGGGCGCGGCCGACGCCCGCGGCGGCAGCTCGGCGTGCCGGCGCGCCAGCGCCCAGAAGCGCTCCCGGTCGCCCGCCTCGCGCAGCACCAGCAGGTCCCGGCCCTGGGCGTGGCCCGCCGACGGCGCGCGCAGCGCCTCGCGCAGCAACCGGTCCAGCACCGCCGGGTCCACCGCGCGGCCGGGGTCGTAGCCGCGCACCATGCGGCGGCGGCGCACCGCCTCGGACAGCTCCACGCCCGCAGTCTGCCCGCCGCCGCCCCCACCGCGCCGCCGATAGGCTCCGGGCATGGCCGCACCCCCACCGACGGGCTCCGCCCCGACCGGCACCGGGCAGGCGCGGGGCAGCGGCTGGGAGGCCGGCTACCCCGCCCGCTGGGAGGCCGACGTCGTGCTCCGCGACGGCGCCACCGCGCACGTGCGGCCCATCACCCCCGCCGACGCCGACGCCGTCGCCCGCTTCCACGAGCGCCAGTCGGACGAGTCGCGCTACCTGCGCTTCTTCGCGCCGATGCCCCGGCTCTCGCCGCGCGACCTGCGCCGCTTCACCGTCGTCGACCACGTCGACCGCGTCGCCCTCGTCGCCACCGTCGGCGAGGACATCGTCGGCATCGCCCGCTACGACGCCGAGCCCGCCCGCCGGGGCCGCCCCCGCACCGCGGAGGTCGCGTTCAACATCTCCGACGCCCACCAGGGCCGCGGCCTCGGCTCGGTGCTGCTGGAGCACCTGGCCGCCGCCGCCCGCGAGCGGGGGGTGCAGCGCTTCACCGCCGACGTCCTGCCGCAGAACGCCAAGATGATCGCGGTCTTCCGCGAAGCCGGGTACGAGGTGCGGCAGGGCTACTCCGACGGCGTGCTGGAGGTGTCCTTCGACATCGACCCCACGGAGCGCTCCGTGGACGTCATGCGCGCCCGCGAGCACCGCGCCGAGGCGCGCAGCACGGCGGCGCTGCTCACCCCCTCCTCCGTCGTCGTCATCGGCGCCAGCCGCCACCCCGGCACGGTGGGCCACCGGCTGCTCGCCGACCTCGTCGGGGGCGGTTTCACCGGCGCGGTGTGGGCGGTCAACGCCGACGCCGGCCCCGAGCGCGAGCTGCTGGGGGTGCCGCTGCTGCCCTCGGCGCGCGACGTGCCCGGCCCGGTGGACCTCGCGGTCGTGGCGGTGCCCCCGGCCGCCGCCGTCACCGCCGTCGCCGACTGCGCCGCCCTCGGCGTGCGGGGGCTCGTCGTCGTCTCCTCCGGCTTCGCCGAGACGGGCGCGACGGGCCTGCTGCTGCAGCGGGAGCTGGTGCGCGCCGCGCACGCCAACGGCATGCGCGTGGTGGGCCCCAACTCCTTCGGCCTCATCAACACCGACCCGGCCGTCCGGCTCAACGCCTCCCTGCACCCCGAGCTGCCACCGGCCGGCCGGCTCGGGCTGTTCAGCCAGTCCGGTGCCCTCGGCGTGGCGGTGCTGTCCTCCGCCGCCCGCCGTGGCCTGGGCGTGTCCACGTTCGCCTCCGCCGGCAACCGCGCCGACGTCTCCGGCAACGACTGCATGCAGTACTGGCTGGAGGACCCCCGCACCGCCGCCGTCGGCCTGTACCTGGAGAGCGTGGGCAACCCCCGCAAGTTCAGCCGGGTGGCCCGCTCCCTCTCGCGCGCCAAGCCCGTCGTCGTGGTGAAGTCCGGCGCCTCCAGCTTCGGGGTGCCGCCCGGTCACGCCGTGCGGCCCTCCCACGTGCCGTTCGCCGCGTTCGACGCGATGCTGCGGCAGGCCGGCGTCATCCGGGTGGAGAACGTGCACCAGCTGTTCGACGTCGCCCAGCTGGTGCTGGACCAGCCGTTGCCCACCGGCGACGGCATCGCGGTGGTGGGCAACTCCGACGCCCTGGCGACGCTGGCCGCCGACGCCGCGGTGAGCTGGGGGCTGCGCGTCGTGCACGGCCCGTCCTCCGTGCACCCGGAGGCGGGCACCGAGGACCTCGTGCAGGCGCTGGAGGACGCGCTGGCCGACCCGGCCGTCGACGCCGTCGTGGCCAGCTACGCCCCGCCCACCGGGGCCGTGGACACCGCCGTCGCGGAGGCCGTGGCGGCGGCCGTGGCGCGCGCCGGCAAGACCTGCGTGACGTGCTTCCTCGGCACCCGCATCATCCGCTCGACGGTGCCCGGCCCGGCGGGTGCGCCGGGTGCCGCCGTGCCGTCCTACCCCACGCCGGAGGACGCCGTGCGGGCGCTGGCCTCGGCGGTGCGCTACGCGCAGTGGCGCAGGCGGGACCCGGGCCGGCCGGTGGCCCCGCCGGGGGTGGACGTGGCCGCCGCGCGCGAGCTCGTCGGGCGGGTGCTCGACGCGGTGCCCGAGGGCCGGCACCTGGACCGGGCGGAGGTGACGGC
>NZ_BAABIL010000428.1:0-10315 GCF_039542765.1 Kineococcus glutinatus | reverse complement strand
GCGCGATCGCCGCCGCCGCCGGCGTCGACCCGGCCCTGATCCGGCACTTCTACGGCAGCAAGGACGAGCTGTTCACCGCCACCGTGAACTTCCCGGCAGACGCGGTCGAGCGCGTGCTCGGGGCGCTGGCCGGCCCGCGGGAGGAACTGGGCGAGCGCATCGTGCGGATCTACCTGGGCCTGTGGGAGGACCCCGACACCGCCGCCCCGCTGCTGACGATGTTCCGCTCGGCCGTCGGCAGCGAGCAGGCCGCCGAGCTGCTGCGCGAGTTCCTGCGCGCCCGGGTCCTCCGCCGCGTCGCCCCGGGCATCGGCGCGGACCGGCCCGAGCTGCGCGCCACCCTGGCCACCTCCCACCTGCTGGGCACCGCGATCGCCCGCTACGTGCTGCGGGTGCCACCCCTGGCGGACGTGGACCGCGAGGACCTGGTCGCCGTCCTCGCGCCCACCGTCCAGCGCTACCTCACCGCACCGCTGGGCGCGCCGGTCCGGGGCTGAGCCCGGCAGCGGTTCCCGCCGCCGCCCCCGGGGAACCGCTCAGCCCAGGTGCTGCACCACCAGTTCGGTGGCCTCGGCCAGCAGCGCCTCGTCGGACCCGGCGTCGGGATCGGCGCGGTCGGTGAACACGGCGATCACCCACGGATCGCGCCCGCCGGCCGGCCAGACGACGCCGATGTCGTCGAGGTTGCCGTGGACGCCGGCGCGACCGGTCTTGTCGCCGACCACCCAGCCGTCCGGCACCCCGGCGCGGATCAGCCCGTCCCCGGTGGTGTTCGCGCGCAGCCACCGCACCAGCTGCTCGCGGTCGCCGGCCTCGAGGGCGTCGCCGACGGCGTAGGCCCGCAACGAGGTGGCCATCGCCCGAGGTGTGCTGGTGTCCTGCGGGTCGCCGGGGACGTAGCCGTTGAGCTCCGGTTCCCAGTTGTCCACCTCGGTCGTGGCATCGCCCAGGGCGCGCAGGCGCTCCTCCAGGCCGCCCGGTCCGCCCAGCCGGTCGAGCAGGACGTTGGCGGCGGTGTTGTCGCTGACGGTGACCGCGGCCTCGGCCACCGCCCGCAGCGGCAGCCCGCCGTCCACGTGCAGCCCCGTGACGGGGGAGTGGGCCACGAGCTCGCCGGCGTCCCAGGTCACCACCGCGTCCAGCTCGGCGTCGGTGGTCTCGCCCAGCACGGCGGCGGCCGCCAGCGCCTTGACGGTGGAGGCGAACGCGAAACGCTCGTCGGCGCGGTGGGCGACCGTGCGCCCGGAGCCGGTGTCGACGGCGAACAGGCCCAGCCGGGCGTCGAACCGCTGCTCCAGCCGCGCGAACCCCCCGTCCGTCGCGGCGACCCCGCCGGTGCTGGTGCTGGTGGGTGCTGCGGTGGGGGAGGCGGATGGGCCGGCGGCGGTCGCGCTGCCGGCGCCGCCGTCGGTGGCGTCGCCGGTGCAACCGGCCAGCGCGAGGACGAGGACCGCGGCGGCCGGGGGGCGTCTCACGCCCGGTCCCGCCGCCTGGAGCCCGGGACGTGCAGCTGACCGCTGAAGATCAGCTCCTCGGCGAGGTCGCGCAGCTTGACGTTGCGGTCCTGGCTCACCTTGGCCAGCAGCGCGAACGCCTGCTCGGCGGTGATCTTGTGGCGTTCCATCAGGATGCCCTGCGCCTGCCCGATGAGGTTGCGGCTGGTCATCGCGGTGCGCAGGTCCTGCGCCTGCTGCGCGTCGGCCAGGGCGACGGCCGCCTGCGCGGCGAACAGCAGGCCGACGTCCTCGGACTCGTCGTCGAAGGCGTCCGGCCCGGAGGCGATGAGGTCCAGCGCGCCCAGGTCCTCCCCCTCGACGAACAGCTGCAGGCACAGCATGCTGCGCGCCCCGATCTCCCCGACCCGCTCGGCCAGCCGCGGCCAGCGCGTCTCGGCGGCCAGGTCGCCCACCCGCACGGTCTGCTGCCGGAAGAGGGCGTCCAGGCAGGGGCCCTGGCCGGTCTCGTCCTGCAGCTCGTCCAGCCGCCGGGCGCGCTCGCCGGTCGCGGCCACCGAGGTCACCCGCCGGCGCCCGAGCACCCGGGTGATCGTGGCGTCCTCCGCGCCGGGCACCACCCCCACCGCGGACGCCACGATGCGCTCCAGCACCGCCTGCGGCGTCTCCTGCTGCTGCAGGTCGCGGGCCAGGCGGGCCAGCTCCTCGCCCACCGGGGCCCTGCCGCCGTGCTGCGCGGAGGGCTGCCCCGGGTGCGCGCCCGGCAGGTGGTCCCGATCGGTCACCACCCCATCCTGCCCGTCGCCGGTGTGCCGCGCACGGGTCCGCGCGACCGCCCACCCGGGGACCGTCCTCGCGGTGCGCCGAGCGCACCACGGCCGGGACGGGCGGTCCGGGTAAGGTGAGGGTTACCTAGGCGTTCCCCGCGCCGGCCGGTCCACCAGCCGGGTCCCGACCCCCCGAGAAGGAGTCCCGTCGTGCTACGACGCCGGACCGCCCCCACCGCCCTCCTCGCCGTCGCGGCGCTGCTGCTCAGCGCCTGCGGCTCCTCGTCGGAGGACGAGGAACCGCAGGCCTCCACGAGCGCGACGACCGGCGCATCCGGCGGTTTCCCCGTCACCATCGAGCACGCGCTGGGTACCACGACCATCGAGTCGAAGCCCGAGCGGGTGGCCACCGTGCAGTGGGCCAACCACGAGGTGCCGCTGGCCCTCGGCGTCGTCCCCGTCGGGATGGCCGCCGCGAACTTCGGCGACGACGACGGCGACGGCGTCCTGCCCTGGGTGGAGGAGAAGCTCGGCGAGCTCGGCGGGCAGGCGCCCGTCCTGTTCGACGAGACCGACGGCATCGACTTCGAGGCCGTCGCCGACACCGACCCCGACGTGATCCTGGCGGCCTACTCCGGCCTGACGCAGGAGGACTACGACACCCTCAGCGAGATCGCCCCCGTCGTGGCCTACCCCGAGGCGCCGTGGGCGACCGCGTGGCGGGACGTCGTCGAGCTGAACAGCCAGGCGCTCGGCATGGCCGAGGAGGGCGAGGAGCTCATCGCGGACATCGAGGCGGACATCGACGAGGCCGTCGCCGCGCACCCGCAGCTGGCGGGCACCGCGACGATGTTCCTCACCCACGTCGACACCGCCGACCTCAGCGAGGTCAGCTTCTACACCACCCACGACACCCGGGTGCAGTTCTTCGAGGACCTCGGGCTGACGATGCCCGCCAGCGTCGAGGAGGCCTCCGCGGGCGAGGTGCAGTTCTCGCAGACCATCAGCGCGGAACAGGTCGACGCGTTCGACGACGTCCAGGTGATCGTCACCTACGGCGACGAGGAGCTCGTCACCGCGCTGGAGGGCGACCCGCTGCTGTCGCAGATGCCCGCCGTGCAGAAGGGGGCGATCGTCTCGCTGCCGGGCACCAGCCCGCTGGGCACCGCGGCGAACCCGACCCCGCTGGCGATCTCCTGGGTGCTGGAGGAGTACGTCGGGATGCTCGCGCAGGCCGCCGACGCCGCGAAGTGACGGCCACCGCACCCACCACCGCGGGCGCCGCCGTCGTGCGGCGCCCGCGGCGCGTGCGCGTGCTGTGGCTGCTGGTGGTCCTCGTGGTCCTGGCCGGGCTCACCGCCGCCTCGGTCGCGGTGGGCTCGCGGGTCGTGACGTGGTCCGACGTCCTCGCGGGCCTCGGCGGCAGCACCGACACCCTGGCCGAGGCCGCCGTCGCCGTGCGCGTGCCCCGCACGGTCCTCGCGCTGTCCGTCGGTGCCGCCCTGGCGGTGTCGGGCGCCGTCATGCAGGGCGTGACCCGCAACCCGCTCGCCGACCCGGGGGTCCTCGGCGTCAACAGCGGCGCCTCCCTGGCCGTGGTCGTGGCGATCGCGTGGTTCGGCATGACGTCGGCCACCGGCCGCACCTGGGTGGCGATCGCCGGTGCGGCGGTGGCGGCCGTGTTCGTCCACACCGTCGGCTCCCTCGGCCGCGGCGGGGCCACCCCCCTGAAGCTGGCGCTGGCCGGTGCCGCGACCTCCGCCGCGCTCGCCTCGTTCATCACCGCCGTCTCCCTGCCCAGGGGTGACATCGCCGAGAGCGTCCGGTCCTGGCAGATCGGCGGCGTCGGCGGGGCCACCTTCGGCCGGACCGCGCAGGTGGCGCCCTTCCTCGTCGTGGGGTTCCTCGTCTGCGCCGCCTCGGCGCGCGCCCTGAACTCCCTCGCGCTCGGCGACGAGCTCGCCGCCGGACTGGGGGAGCGGGTCGCGGTGGTGCGCGCGGCGGGGGCGGCGGGGGCCGTCGTGCTGGCCGGTGCCGCCACCGCCGTCGCCGGCCCCATCGGTTTCGTCGGCCTCGTCGTCCCGCACGTGTGCCGGTTGCTGGTCGGCGTCGACCACCGCTGGCTGCTGCCGTTCTCCGCCCTCGCCGGGGCCGGGCTGCTGACCGCCGCCGACGTCCTGGGCCGCGTCGTCGCCCGCCCCGACGAGATCGACGTCGGCATCATCACGGCGCTGGTGGGGGCGCCGTTCTTCATCGCCATCGTCCGCCGGCAGAAGGTGCGTGCCCTGTGAGCACCCGGGCGGGCGCGCCCGCGCCCACCGCGGCGAGCCCCGAGACCGTGCGGGCCGTCACCCGCCAGCGGCTCCACCGGGGCCGGCGCCGCCGCGTCGTCATCGCCGCCATGGCCGTCCTCATCGTCGCCGTCTTCACCACGACCCTCGTGGTGGGCCGCACCACCTACCCCCTCGGCGACGTGCTGCGGGTCGTCCTCGGCCAGGACGTGCCCGGTGCCTCCTTCACCGTGGGGCGGCTGCGGCTGCCGCGCGCCACGCTCGCCGTCGCCGCCGGCTGCTGCCTCGGCCTGGGCGGCGTCGTGTTCCAGACGATGCTGCGCAACCCGCTCGCCAGCCCCGACGTCATCGGCATCAGCGCCGGGGCCGGCGCCGCCGCCTCGTTCGCCATCGTCTTCCTCTCCCTCGGCCGGGTGCAGGTGTCCGTCTTCGCCATCACCGCCGGTCTCGCCGTGGCGCTGGCCATCTACCTGCTGGCCTACCGCGACGGCGTGGCCGGCACCCGGCTGGTCCTCGTGGGCATCGGCGTCGACGCGGTGCTCGACAGCGCCACCCTGTACGTCCTCGGCCGGGCCGGGCAGTGGGACCTGCAGGAGGCGTCGCGGTGGCTGACCGGCAGCCTCAACGGCACGACCTGGCGCGAGACGGTCCCCGTGCTGGTCGCCCTCGCGGTGCTCGCGCCCGTGCTGCTGGCCCGCGGCCGCGACCTGGTGACGACGCAGCTCGGCGACGACGCCGCCGCCGCGCTCGGGGTGCGGGTGGAGCGCACCCGGCTGGTGGTCGTCGTCGCGGCCGTGCTCCTCATCGCGTTCGCCACGGCCGCCGCCGGCCCCGTCGCGTTCGTCGCGTTCCTGTCCGGCCCGATCGCCGCGCGGATCACCGGCCCGGGCGGTTCGCCGCTGCTGCCCGCCGCGTTCGTCGGGGCGCTGCTCGTGCTCGTCGCGGACCTGGTCGGGCAGTTCGCCCTCGGCACCCGGTTCCCGGTGGGCGTCGTCACCGGCGTGCTCGGGGCGCCCTACCTCGTCTACCTCATCGTCCGCACCAACCGCGCGGGGGGATCGCTGTGACGACGTCGCACACGCTGGTGGTGGAGGACCTCGCCGTCGGCTACAAGGACCGCGCCGTGCTGGAGCGGCTGGACCTGGCCGTGCCGCCGGGCCGGATCACGGCGATCGTCGGCGCCAACGCCAGCGGCAAGTCCACCCTGCTGCGGTCGATGTCGCGGCTGCTGGCGCCCCGCGCGGGCGCCGTGCTGCTCGACGGCAGGTCCGTGCACCGCATGCACGCCAAGGAGCTGGCCCGCACCCTGGGGTTGCTGCCGCAGTCCCCGGTCGCCCCGGAGGGGATCACGGTCGCCGACCTCGTCGGCCGCGGCCGCAACCCCCACCAGGGCCTCTTCAGCCGCTGGAGCGCCGCCGACGACGCCGCCGTCGCGGCCGCGCTGGACGCCACGCACACCGCCGGGCTCGCCGAGCGGCCGGTGGACGAGCTGTCCGGCGGGCAGCGGCAGCGGGTGTGGATCGCGATGGCGCTGGCGCAGCAGACGGACCTGCTGCTGCTCGACGAGCCCACGACGTTCCTCGACGTCAGCCACCAGGTCGAGGTCCTCGACCTGCTCACCGACCTCAACCGCGCCCGCGGCACGACGATCGTCATGGTGCTGCACGACCTGAACCTCGCCGCCCGCTACGCCGACCACCTCGTGGCGCTCGCCGGCGGGCGGCTGCACGCGGCCGGTGCGCCCGCGGACGTGCTGACCGAGGACTGCGTGCGCACCGTGTTCGGCCTCGAGAGCCGCGTCATCACCGACCCGACGTGCGGCAAGCCGCTGGTGCTGCCGCTGGGCCGGCACCACACCAGCGGCTCGCCGCGGGGGTGAGGGCGGGGGTCAGCGCAGCCGGCCCGAGCCCGCCCACGCCGTGACGAGCGCCGGGACGGCGGCGGTGGGGTGGATGCGCTCGTGCAGCACCGGGTCCCAGCTCACCGTCGTCGGGATGTCCACGTCGCTGGTGGCGTTGTGCGCCGCCACGAGGCTGACGCGGTTGCGCCTGGCGATCCCGTTGAGGAGCGTGCCGAACTCCTGCAGGCCCGAACCCGCCGTGGTGGTGCCGCGCCAGTCGACGACGACGCCGGCGGGGTCGACGTCGCGGGACAGCGCGAAGAAGTTGTTCTCCGCGACGATCTCCGCCTCGACGCCGACGCCCCAGCTGTAGGCGTAGGACCCGGCGTCGCGCTGCACGTAGTAGTTGTTGTAGACGTGCACGTCGCCGTAGCGCACGCGCGGTGCCCGCTGGCCGATGTCCTCCCACAGGTTGTGGTGGAACGTCACCCGTAGCTTGCCGCGGTCGGCGACCCGGGAGTTCGAGGAGCCGACGAGGTTCGTCTTGTCGTGGTCGCGGAACTCGTTCCACGACGCGGTGACGAGGTCCGCGGAGTTGGTGATGTCGAGGAGGCCGTCGTGCACCTCGAACTTCACCCCGTAGACCTCCGGCAGGGAGGACGGCGGGTTCTCGCCGTCGTCGAAGGTGGTGTGGTCCACCCACACGTGCGTCGACTCGGCGATCCACAGGTTGTCGTAGGCGGCGTTCCACGCCCCGGCGTCGCCGTCGGTCGGGTCCCAGGCGGTGAAGCAGTCGTAGGCGTCGGACAGGCGCAGGTTGCGGACGATGACGTTGTCCGAGCCGCGGACGGTGAGCGCGGCGCCGGTGATCTGCGCGTCGCGGCCCACCCCGACGATGGTGACGTTGGAGCCGACGTGCTGGCGGACCTGCGCCTCCTGCACGGCGGCCGACGCGGCGCGCGCGTCCTCCAGCGGCCCGGACGGCTCGGCCTCGGTGCCCCAGACCTCGGGGGCGTAGGCGTCGACGTAGTCCTGCACGTCGAAGCCGTCCACCTCGTAGGCGTCGCAGTCGACGGCCCCGGTGGGGGTGCGCAGGTTGGCGTCGATCTTCCCGTGGACGTAGACGATGCGCGCGGTGGTGTCCCCGCGGGCGGCGTCCCCGCCGAGGGCGGCGCGGAACTCCTCCCAGGTGCGGACGTGGAAGACGTGGTCGGCGTCGGCCGCCGAGCCCCCGGTCGTGCCGCCCTCGGCGGCGGCCCAGCCGTCCCGGGCGCCGAGGACCTCCCGGCCCAGGTCGGGACGAGCGGTGGCGGAGGCGGTGGTGGTGGTGGCGGTGGCGGAGGGGGCCAGGGTGAGCGCCAGCGCACCGGCGGCGAGGGCGGCGGTCGCGGCGAGCGTGCGTCGGACGACGGGCATGCGGTCTCCAGGGGTCGTCGGGCCTCGTCGTCGAGGACCGGCCGGGGCTCGGCGGTGAGCGGACGGATGGAAACGCTTTCCGGTGGTCGGGGGAACCTTAGGAGCGGCGGTCGACGGCGTCAAGGAACCGGTTTCAGAGCTTCTCCCGCGCCGGACACCCGGCGCACCCGCCGGCCGCCCGCGCCCTCGCCCGCGGAGGTGCGCCGGCTGCTGCGGCGGTACGTTCGCACGATGAACCCCGCCGCCCGGGCAGCCGATCTCCTCATCGGCGCATACCAGCGCCGGATCTCGCCCCGCAAGGGGTGGTCCTGCGCCCACCGCGTCGCGCACGGGGGCCCCTCCTGCTCCGCGGTGGTCCGCGACGTCCTGCGCCGGCGCGGCCTGTTCCGGGGCGTCGTGCCCACCGCGGCGCAGTTCCTGGCCTGCCACCGGGCGGCGTCGCTGCTCATGGCGACGCAGGTGCAGGGGGTGTGCTGCTGCGGGCCGATCCCGCTGCCGTTCCGCTTCGGCGGCCGCGGCTGACGCGTCCGGGCGCGGGCTCGGGCGCGGGTACGCCCCTCGCCGGACACCCGGTACGTCGTCCGGTGGATGGGGCCGGCGCGCCGGGCTCCTAGCGTCGAGGCATGGCACGCACACGGGTGGCGCGGACCCAGGTGGCGCAGGTGGCGCGGACGCCGGTGGCCCCGGCGCAGGCGAGCACGCCGGTGTCGCAGCGGGTCCTGGCCCCCGACGTGGCGCGCGGGGCGATGCTGCTGCTCATCGCCCTGGCGAACGCCCACCTGTACGTGACCGGCCGCGAGCTGGGGTTCCGCGGTTATCCCGCCCCGGAGGTCATGGGCGCCGCCGAGCGCGTCGTGACCGCCGTCCAGCTCACCCTGGTCGACGGCCGCGCCTTCCCCCTGTTCTCGCTGCTGTTCGGCTACGGGGTCGTGCAGCTGGCCCGCCGCCGGCGCGGCGCCGGTTCCCCCGAGCCGGCGGTGGTGCGCCTGGTGCGCCGCCGGGGCTGGTGGATGCTGCTCATCGGTGCGGTGCACGGGGTGCTGCTGTGGCCCGGTGACGTCGTCGGTGCCTACGGCCTGATCGCGGTGCTGTTCGCGGGGGCGCTGGTGCGCGGCCGGCTGCGCGCCCTCCTCGTCGCGGGGGTGCTGCTGGTGGCGCTGGCGGGTGCGGGGGAGGGGTTGCGCACCCCCGGGGGCACCACGGCGATGGTGCCCTCGCTGGGGGAGGACGACGTGCTGCCCGCCCTGGGGTACCGGCTGCTGGAGTGGCCGTCCGTCGGGGTGCTGGCGCAGGGCGTGGGGCTCGTCGGCGCGGTGGCCGCGGGTGCCTGGGCGGCGCGGCGGCGGTTGCTGGACGAACCCGCCCGGCACCGGCGCCTGCTGGTGCGGGTGGCGGTCGCCGGGGTGCTGCTGGCCGTGGCCGGCGGGTTGCCGCTGGCGCTGATCGCCTCGGGGGTGTGGGCCGGCCCGTCGCTGGGCGCGCAGGCGCTGGCGGGCGCCGCGCACGGCCTCGGCGGGTACGCCGGCGGCGCCGGGTACGCGGCCCTGTTCGGCCTGCTGGCGGCGCGGGCGGTGGGGGCGGGCCAGCGGCCGGGACCCGTGGTGACCGCCCTGGCGGCGTGCGGTCAGCGGTCGCTGAGCTGCTACCTGGCGCAGTCGGTGCTGTTCTGCGCCGTCCTCGTCTCCTGGGGTGCCTCCTGGGGTGGTGGGCTGGCCCCGCGCGGGGGGCTGGTGGTGACCGCTGCGGTGGCGGCCGCCACGTGGGCGCTGACGGTGCTGCTGGCCCGGGCCCTGCACGCGCGCGACCGCCGCGGGCCCGCGGAGGTGCTGCTGCGGCGTCTCACCTACGGTGGCCGGAGCGGCGTGCCGGTCACCGTGGACGTGCGGGGGTGACCGCGCTAGGTTGTTGGTTGCACGCTCAACAACCTGAGGGGGTTCCGTCGTGGGTGACGTGAAGCTGACCATCGTGTACTACTCCGCGACCGGCACGGTGCGCGGCATGGCCGAGCGCCTGGCCGAGGCCGCCAAGCGGGCCGGCGCCGAGGTCCGGCTGCGCCAGGTGGTGCGCCAGCCCACGGGCGGGGAGAAGGCCGCCACCGACGAGCAGGCCGCCGAGGCCGAGGCGGCCAAGGGCGCGCCGGCGGCGACCGCGGACGACGTGGTGTGGGCCGACGCCGTGCTGTTCGGCTCCCCGACGCGCTACGGCAACGTCGCCGGGCAGCTCAAGACGTTCATCGACTCCCTCGGTGCGCAATGGGCGCAGGGCCTGCTCGCCGACAAGGTCTACGCCGGGTTCACCGCCTCGCAGACCGCGCACGGCGGCCAGGAGACCACCCTGATCGCCCTCTACAACACGATCTACCACTTCGGCGGCATCATCGTCCCGCCCGGCTACACCGACCCGCTGAAGTTCGCCGACGGAAACCCCTACGGCGTCAGCCACGTCACCGGCGGGGGCAACGACATCCCGCTCGGCGAGGTCCAGTTCAACGCCCTCGACCACCTCGCGACGCGCGTCGTGGGCGTCGCCCGCAAGCTCGCCTCCGCC
>NZ_BAABIL010000427.1:0-1852 GCF_039542765.1 Kineococcus glutinatus | reverse complement strand
CCCTGCCCGTAGCCCTGCCCGTAGCCCTGCCCGTAGCCCTGCCCGTAGCCCTGCCCGTACCCCTGCGGCGGGGGCTGCTGGGCGTACCCCTGCGGTTGCCCCGCGCCGCCTGCGGGTGGCTCGGCGTACCAGTCCTCGCCGTGGGCGGGTCGCTGCGACCCGCTCTGGCCCGGCTGCTCGGACACGGTCCCTCCTCGTCCTCGACCTCGCCCACCATCGTCGGTGGTGCGTGCGCCGAGCGCCAGGCGTCGCGTCCCCACCGTCCGCCGCGCCCTCAGGCGTCGGCGGCGTCCGCCGTCACGAAGTCCACCAGCTCCTCCACCCGCCCCAGCAGCGCCGGCTCCAGGTCGGTGTAGTCGCGCACGGTGCCCAGGATGCGCTTCCAGCCGTGCGCGACGTCGGCCTGCGTGGCGTGCGGCCAGCCCAGCGCCGCGAGGATCCCGTGCTTCCACGACGTGCCGCGCGGGATCTCCGGCCAGCGCTGCCAGCCCAGGCGCTGCGGGCGCACCGCCTGCCAGACGTCGACGAAGGGGTGCCCCACGACGAGCACGTGCGGGTGGCGCACCTGCGCGACGATGCGCGACTCCTTGCTGCCGGGCACCAGGTGGTCGACGAGCACCCCCAGGCGCCGCCCGGGACCGGGGCGGAAGTCGCGCACGGCGGCGGCGAGGTCGTCGACGCCCTCCAGCAGCTCCACGACGACGCCCTCCACGCGCAGGTCGTCGCCCCACACCCGTTCCACCAGCTCGGCGTCGTGGCGGCCCTCGACGAGGATGCGGGAGGCGCGCGCGGTGCGGGCGGCGGTGCGCACCGCGACGGAGCCAGAGGCGGTGCGGGTGGGGGCGGCGGGCGCCGCGGGGCCCTTCGGCGCCACGAGCCGCACCGGCTGCCCGTCGATCCAGAAGCCGGGGCCGAGCGGGAAGGCGCGGGTGCGCCCGCGCGCGTCCTCCAGGACGACGACGTGCAGGCCGCCGCGCTTCTCCACGGCCACGACGGCACCGGTCCAGCCGGTCTCGACGTCCTCCACGACGAGCCCGCGCTCGGCGGTGCGCTCGGCGCTGCGGGGGCGGGCCGGGTGGGGGTCGCGGGCGAGGACGTCGCTGCCGTAGCGGTCGGCGGGGCGGTCGGGGGGCGTCACGGACGGGCACGCTAGTGAGCCCGGGCGCCGCCGCGGCGCCGACGCGCCCGGCGACCTCGCGGGTGAGGGGTCGGCGGGGTGGCGCGGCGGCATAGACTTGGCACTCCGGTGTGCTGAGTGCCAGGGGTGTGCGCCGGGCACGGGTGGGACCGACGGGGAGCGGAGGTGCGGAGGACGTGAGCGACGACCGCAGGCTGGCCGTGCTGCGCGCCATCGTCGAGGACTACGTGAGCACCCGGGAGCCGGTGGGCTCCAAGAACCTCGTCGAGCGCTACCAGCTCGGGGTGTCCCCGGCCACCATCCGCAACGACATGGCGGTGCTGGAGGAGGAGGGGTACATCACCCAGCCGCACACCAGCGCCGGCCGGGTGCCCACCGACAAGGGCTACCGCCTGTTCGTCGACCGCCTCGCCACCGTCAAGCCGATGTCGCAGGCCGAGAAGCGCGCGATCCAGACCTTCCTCGACGGTGCGGTGGACCTCGACGACGTCGTCGACCGCACGGTGCGGCTGCTGGCCCAGATCACCCGCCAGGCGGCCGTCGTGCAGTACCCGTCGCTGTCGCGGGCGGCGGTGCGCCACGTGGAGGTCATCCACGTCGGCGGCCGCTCGGCGCTGCTGGTCCTGATCACCGACACCGGCCGCGTCGAGCAGCGCGTGGTGACCCTGCGCTCGCGGGTGCCGGACGCCGGGCTGCCGCCGCTGCTGGCGGCGC
>NZ_BAABIL010000426.1:0-1857 GCF_039542765.1 Kineococcus glutinatus | reverse complement strand
GACGTGCGCGATGCCGGCCCGGGCAGCGTGGACGTGCGCGACTCCAGCGGTTCGCGCACCCGCTCCTGATCCCACCGCCTGCCGACCCCACCCGCCGTCGGTCCCCGGCCCGGCGGCGCCTAGCATCCGCGTCGTGTCGATCATCCTGCTGCGCCACGGCGAGACCGAGTGGAGCCGCAGCGGCCAGCACACCGGGACCACCGACCTGCCCCTCACCGCGCGCGGTGAGGGGCAGGCGCGCGCCCTGGCCCCCGTGCTCGCCGCCCGCGCCGCCGCGCTCGTCCTCACCAGCCCCCGCCGGCGCGCCCGCCGCACCGCCGCCCTGGCCGGGCTCACCGCCGAGCGGGCCGGGCGCCGCCCCGAGGTGCGCGTCGACGAGGACCTCGCCGAGTGGGACTACGGCGCCTACGAGGGCCGCACCACCGCCGCCATCTCCGCCGAGCTCGGCCGGTCCTGGTCGGTGTGGACGGACGGCGTCCTGCCCGGTGACACCCCCGGGGAGACGCTGGAGGCGCTCGCCGCACGCAGCCGGGCCGTGCTGGAGCGGGCGGTCGCCGCGGAGCGGGAGAGCGGCGACGACGTCGCCCTCGTGGGGCACGGGCACGCGCTGCGCGTCCTCACCGCCTGCTGGCTGGGGCTGGACCCCGCCGCGGGCGCGCTGTTCGTGCTGGCCGCGGGCAGCTGGGCGGAGCTGGGCCACGAGCACGGCCGGCCTGCGCTGCTGCGCTGGAGCGTGCCCGCACCCGGCTGAACGCCCGGATGCGGGACGGGCCGCGCTGGCCGAGGATCGAGCCGGTGCGCGCAGGGCGCGCCGGACGAGCAGCCGAGGAGCAGCCCGATGAGCACCCAGCCGCACGAGGGCCACGAGCACCAGCCGGGTTCGGCCGAGGCCGCGGAGGAGCCCGCGGTCGACGGCTACGGCAACGACACGGGCTTCGCCGAGGAGGCCGAGGAGGCCGATCCCGCCACCGGCGGTTCCTGACGGGACGTCCCCCGCGCCCCCCGCTGCGCCTCCCCTCCCGCTGCGCCTCCCCTCCCGCCCATCTCCGGGTTTCCGCGCCGCTGATCGCCCGGTGCGGCGCCGAAACCCGGAGATGGGCGCGGCGGGTGGGCCTCGCCGGCGCCGAAACCCGGAGATGGGCGCGGCGGGGAGGCGCGGGGAGGGGCGGCCGCGCGGGGGAGGGGCGGCGCGCGGGTCAGAGCAGCGGCGGGCGGTCCTTGGCGGTGCGGCGCACCCCGTCGAGCAGCTCGGCCATCGCCTCCGTCGACGTGCGGGCCGGGTTCCAGCCCAGCTCGCGGCGGATCCGCTCGGTGCTCATCACCGGCGACAGCATCGCCAGGTCCACCCAGCCCGGTTCCGACGGCTGCAGGTGCGCGTGCCACGTGGCCGACGCCAGCGCCCGCAGCGCCGCCGCCGGGACCGGCACGTGCTTGGCGCCGAGCACCTGCGCGAGCTGCCGCGGCCCCAGCACCGGGTCGGCCGCGACGTTGAACGCCCCCGTGGCCCGCGCGTGCAGCACCAGCCGCAGCGCCTCGGCGAGGTCGTCGGCGTGCACCCCCTGCAGCACGAGGTCGCCCGGCACGGGCAGCACCGGCACGGCCCGCCGCCGCAGCAGGACGCGGGGCACCAGGTCGCCCAGGAAGTAGCGCACCACCTCCTCCCCGGCCCCGCCCTGGAACACCAGGCCGGGCCGCAGCACCGCCAGCGGCGGGATGCCGGTGCGCACCAGGCCGGGCAGCGACTGCTCCACCCACGCCTTGTGCCGGCCGTACTGCGACGTGCCGACGCCCGTCACGGGGTGGTCCTCGCCCACCGGCACCAGCGGCGTCTCCCGCGGGCGCGGCCCGTAGGCGCCG
>NZ_BAABIL010000425.1:0-3876 GCF_039542765.1 Kineococcus glutinatus | reverse complement strand
CGGCGCGCTCGTCGTGCTGGCCGTGCGCGACCCCGCCCGCGGCGCCGAGGCCGCCACCGGCATGCGCGGCGACGTCGAGGTGCGCCGCCTCGACCTGGCCGACCTCGCCTCGGTGCGCGAGTTCGCGAGCGGCTGGAGCGGGCCGCTGGACGTGCTCGTCGCCAACGCCGGGATCATGGCCGTGCCGCAGGGCCGCACCGCCGACGGCTTCGAGCTGCAGTTCGGCACCAACCACCTCGGCCACTTCGCGCTCGTGAACCTCCTGCTGCCGCAGGTCACCGACCGCGTCGTCGTCGTCTCCTCCGGTGCGCACCGGATGGGCCGCATCGACCTCGACGACCCGAACTGGGAACGGCGGCCCTACAACGCGTGGCGCGCCTACGGGCAGTCCAAGCTCGCCAACCTGCTCTTCGTGCTGGAGCTGCAGCGCCGCCTCGCCGCAGCCGGCTCGCGGGTGCGCGCCCTCGCCGCGCACCCCGGCTGGGCCGCCACCAACCTGCAGGCCCGCTCCGGCAACCGCGTCGTCGACCTCGTCGGCAACGTGGGCAACCGGCTCCTCGCCCAGAGCGCGGACGCCGGCGCGCGCCCGACGCTCTTCGCCGCCGTCCAGGACCTGCCCGGCGCCAGCTACGTCGGCCCCGACGGCTTCCAGGAGGGCCGCGGCCACCCCGCCCTCGTCGGGCGCAGCGCCGCCGCGAGCGACCCGGAGGTGGCCGCGCGGCTGTGGGAGCTGTCCGCGCGGCTCACCGGCGTCGACGCGGCCCTGCCCACCGCCGCGGCGGGGAGCTGAGGGCGCTCAGGCCGGGGTGCGCCCCGTCCAGCCGGCCAGCCGCTCCGACGCCGGCGCGGAGTCCGCCACCGCCACGACCGGCCCGAACGGCACCCGCCCACCGCGCGGCTCGGCCGGCAGGAACCGCACGGCACCGGCGAGCACCTGCGCGGCGAGCTCCTCGTCGAGCTCCCCCGCCCGCCCCAGGGCCGTGGCCAGGTCACCGGCGTGCACGGTGAACTCCTGCACGTAGGCGAAGCCGGCCGCGGCGCCCGGCATCGTGCCGAAGGGCAGCTCCAGCACCCGGGTCAGCACCGCGTCGTCGGCCCACGCCTCCTCCGCGTCCGCGCGGGCGCCGGCCCAGGCGGCCACCCAGCCCCCGTCCGCGGGCCCGTCCAGGCTGCTCGGCACGTCGAGGGCCGCACCGCCGCGGGCGACGTGGGCGATGCGGCGCGCCACGCCGAGCAGGTGCTCCAGCAGGGCCCGGACGTCGAGGTCGGTGCAGGGCGTCGGGCGGGTGAGGTCGTCGGCGCCGACGGCGGCGACGAGGCGGTCCAGCTGGTCCAGGGCGCGGCGCATCGCCGGGCGGGGGTCGGTCGCGGGGGCGGCGGCGGGGGCGGTGGCGCTGGTGCTGCTCACGGTTCCTCCAGGGTCGGCGCACGGTGATCGGCGCGCGGTGATCGGCGTCCCCCATCCCAGCGCCCCGACGTGACACCTCCTGTCAGGTTTTCCTGGCACGCTCGGACGGGTGCGCGCCGACCGGCTGATGGCCCTGCTGCTCCTGCTGCAGGCGCACGGCAAGCTGACCGCCCCCGACCTGGCCCGGCGGCTGGAGGTCTCGGTGCGCACGGTGCTGCGCGACGTCGAGGCCCTGTCCGGCGCAGGGGTCCCCGTCTACGCCGACCGCGGCCGGCACGGGGGCATCGCGCTGCTGGCCGGCTGGCGCACCGACGTCGCCGGGCTCACCGACGCCGAGGCGCGCGCCCTGTTCGCCGCCGCCGGTCGCGGGCCGCTGCGCGGCGAGGCGGGCGCGCGCCGCTGGCACGCCACCGCGAGCGGATCCTCCTCGACGCCGCCGGCTGGCGCGGCCGCCCCGAGCCCGTGCCGCACCTGGCGCTGCTGCAGGACGCGCTGTGGGAGGAGCGCCGCCTCGTCCTGCACTACGAGCACGGCGGGCGGCCCCCGGCGCGGCGGTGGCTGCTGGACCCCTGGGGCCTGGTGTCCAAGAACGGCGTCTGGTACCTCGTGGCCGCCGCCGGTGGGGACCCGCGCATGTTCCGGGTCTCGCGGGTGCGCGGCGCCGAGACGACCCCGGAGCCGAGCCGCTGCCCCGCCGACCTGGACCTGGCGGCGGTGTGGGCGCGGCTGCAGGCGGACGTCGAGCGGCTGTGGGGTCCGCTGCTGGCGGTGCGCTTCGCCGTGCGGGCCGAGCACGCCGAGGTGGTGGTGCGGGTGTGCGCGCCGCAGGTGGTGGGCGAGGTCCGCGAGGAGCCGTGCACCACCGCGGGGTGGCGGGGGTTCAGCGCCGACTTCCGGGCGGCCGGTGCCGCGCGCGGGGTGCTGCTCGGCTTCGGCGCGGACGTGCGGGTCCTCGAACCCCCCGAGCTCGTCGCCGACGTCCTCGCCACCGCCCGGTCGGTGCTCGCCTCGTACGGCGCGGGCCCCTCCTGACCGCCCGTCCCCGGGTTCGGGCGGCCTCGACCCCCCTCGGGAGCGCCGGAACCCGGAGACGGGCGGTCGGGCAGGAGCCGGGGACGCTCAGACCGCGTGCCGGGGCGCTCCCTGCCCGGCGCCGGCGCCGGCGAGCACCCGCTCCACGAGCGCCACCCGCTGCTCGTGCGGCAGGAACGCGGACTTGGCGGCGCTCACCCCGGCGCGCTCGACGTCGGCCACGCTCCAGCCCGCCTGCTCCACCAGCAGGGCGAACTCCCGGCTCAGCGTCGTGCCGGACACCAGCCGGTTGTCGGGGTTCACGGTGACGCGGAAGCCGAGGTCCTTCAGCAGCGTCACGGGGTGCTCGGCCACGCTGCTCGCCGCGCCGGTCTGCACGTTGGACGTCGGGCACAGCTCCAGCGGGATCCGCCAGTCGCGCAGCCAGGCGGCGGTGCGGCCCAGCCTCGCCGCGGGCCGGCCCCGCTCGTCGGTGCCGCCGAGGACCTCGACGTCCTCCACGATGCGCACGCCGTGGCCGATGCGCTGCGCGGCGCACACCTGCACCGCCTCCCGCACGCTGTCCACGCCGGCGGCCTCCCCGGCGTGGATGGTGACGGGGAACTCCGCGCGGTGCAGCAGCTCGAACGCCTCGCGGTGCCGCGCCGGGGGGAAGCCGGCCTCCGCGCCGGCGATGTCGAAGCCGACGACCCCGGCGTCGCGGTGGCGCAGCGCCAGCTCGGCGATCTCCACCCCGCGGTCGGCGTGCCGCATCGCGGTGACGAGGGTGCCCACCCGGACCTCGTGGCCCTGCTCCGCGGCCAGCCGCTCCCCGCGCCGGAAGCCCTCCTCCACGGCGAGCACCACCTGGTCCAGGCCCAGGCCCCGCTGCAGGTGCTGCTCGGGGGCGTAGCGCAGCTCTCCCCACACGACGCCGTCGGCGGCCAGGTCGAGCACCGTCTCCTCGGCCACCCGCGCCAGGGACTCGGCGTCCTGCATGACGGCGGTGGTGTGCGCGAAGGTCTCCAGGTACAGCTCCAGGGAGCCGGAGTCGGCGGCGGTGCGGAACCACTCCCGCAGCTCCTCCGGGTCGGTGGTCGGCAGCCGGTGCCCGGTGGCGGAGGCGATCTCCACGATCGTGGCGGGGCGCAGGCCGCCGTCGAGGTGGTCGTGCAGGGACACCTTGGGCAGGGCCCTGATCTGCTCCAGGACGGCGGCTGAGGGGGCGGCGGGGGCGGCGGGAGCCATGCCCCGAGCCTACGGGGACGTGGCCGCGGGCTCCCCGCCGCGGCCACGCCCGCCCGGGGACGGCTCCCCGGCGGGCTCGACCGGCGCGGCGTGCAGCGCGGCGGCGTCGACCACCCGGTCGCGCCCGAGCCGCTTGGCCGCGTAGAGCGCCGCGTCGGCGTGCTCGACGAGCGCCTCGACCTCGCAGGTGCCGCTGTCGGGGGCGGCGG
>NZ_BAABIL010000424.1:0-2241 GCF_039542765.1 Kineococcus glutinatus | reverse complement strand
TCGGCCGTGGCCGGCGCCGCGATCACCACGTGGTCCGCCCGGTCCCAGATCTCGCCGGTGGCCCAGGGCCGCGAGGTGGTCGACGAGGACGGAGGTGCCGCGGGCGTGGTCGACGGACACGACGGGCACGGCGACGTCGTGCGCCGGCCGGCCGACGAGCACCGTGGGGGCGGACCGCTCCAGCAGGTCGTGCAGGTCGCGCTCGGGCATCCGCGGGGTGACGAGCACGAGGGCGTCGCAGCGCAGCCGGGCCTCCAGCGCCGCCTCGGCCTCCTCGGCGGGGTCGGCGGGGGACTCGGCGACGAGGACGCGGTAGCCGCGCCCGGCCGCGGCGGCCGTGACGCCGCGCAGGATCTGCTGGTGCACGGGGTCGTGCAGGTCGGGCACGACGAGGGCGAGGGTGTTGGTCCGGCCCAGGGAGAGGCTGCGGGCCACGCTGCTGGGGCGGTACTGCAGCTGCGCGGCGGCCGCGCGGACGCGCTCGGCGATGTCGGCGGCGACCGTCGAGCGCTGGTTCATGACGCGGGACACCGTCGAGCGGGAGACGCCGGCGGCGGCGGCGACCTCGCCGATGGTCGCGCCCTCCTTGACCGTCCTGGCCATCACGCCGCCCCGGGGTGCGCAGGGGCGCCGGGCACGGGCCTGTTGACGAGCGTCATCGCGTTCCTCCGCACGGTCGAGGTGGGTTCACGCTACACCCTGGGGAACCGGTTCCTACCGTGCTAACCTCGCCGGGAACCGGTTCCCCCGCCGGGGTCGGAGCACCTGTGGAGAGCACCTCGACGACGAGAGAAGGCGAACCATGCACCAGCCGTCCCGCACCTGGAAGCTCCTCGGCCTCGCCGCCACCACCGCCCTCGCGCTCAGCGCCTGCATGGGGCCCACCGGCTCCGGGCAGCAGGAGGCCACCGCCGCCGCCACCGGCGACTGGGGCGAGGCGACCGGCGAGATCGAGTTCTGGGACACCAACGCCAACCCGGCCCTCAGCGCCGCCTGGGAGAAGCTGATCGACCGCTTCGAGCAGGAGCACCCCGACATCCAGGTGGAGTACGTCGGCCTGCCCAACTCCTCCTACCTGCAGAAGGTCGACAACGCCCTCGCCACCGGCACCGTGCCCGACGTCATGCTCATCGGCAACGACGTCGCCAACCTCATCGCGCAGAACGCCCTCGCACCGCTGGACGAGGCCTACGAGGAGTCGGGCATCCTGCCCCGGATCGACGGGTCGATGCTGGACAGCGAGCGCGAGAACGCCCCCGACGGCAAGCTCTACAAGGCGCCGCTCAGCGCCCTGTCCGACGTCATCTGGTACCGCACGGACTGGCTCGCCGAGGCCGGGCTGGCCGCGCCCACCAGCTACGACGAGTTCTTCGCCGCCGCCGAGGAGCTCACCGCCAAGCAGGACAACCGCTTCGGCTTCGCCTTCCGCGGCGGCCCGGGCTCCATGCCCCCCATGTTCGCCATGACGTACGGCATGTCCGGGATCGGCGAGTTCTTCACCGAGGACGGCCAGGCCACCTTGGACGCCCCCGAGAACGTCGCGGCGTTCGAGCGCTACACCTCCCTCTACGGCAGGGTCAGCGCCGAGGCCGACCTCACGAACGACTACGCCAAGATCGTGGCCGCCTTCGACGGCGGGTCCGCGTGGGCCACCCACCACAACCTCGGCTCCTACCAGGACCACATCAAGGCCCTCGGCGCCGACAAGGTCGCCGGCGTGCAGCCGTTCCCGGACGCCGAGGGCGTCGTGACCGCCACCACCCCCGCGATCTCCGGCCTCGGCGTCCTCGCCGACAGCGACCGCAAGGCCGCCGCGTGGGAGTTCGTCGAGTTCATGAGCACCGAGGGCAACTCCGAGTGGGTCGAGCAGGTCGGGCAGGTCCCCGCCAACCTGGACGCCCAGGACGACCCGTGGATCGAGCGGTCCCAGCCGCTGCGGGAGATCGTGGCGACCTCGGAGAACCCCGAGACGCAGTACGTGAAGCTGCCGACCTACCTGCCGGACTGGGCCTCCATCTGCAAGACCGAGATGGAGCCGGACTTCCAGGCGGTCCTCACCGGCACGATGGCGCCGCGCGACTTCCTCACCAAGTACGCCGACCGCTTCGAGCAGGCGCAGGCGGAGTACGAGGAGCACGCCAAGGGCTGAGCAGCACCCCGCACGCCCCCCGCCCCCGGGCCCTGCGGCCCGGGGGCGGACCCGTGTGCGGCGCGCCCCCCGCACGGCGCACGACAGCGGGG
>NZ_BAABIL010000423.1:0-6616 GCF_039542765.1 Kineococcus glutinatus | reverse complement strand
ACCTCGTCGCCGTCGGCGCCGCCGGCTCCGCGGCCATCGCCGCCACCGCGGGCGCGACGCCCGCCGCCGCGGAGCAGCGCTTCCGGGCCCGCCCGAAGGACCGCGGCAGCCGCCGACCCAACGTCCTCGTCGTCCTGGCCGACGACATGGGCTGGGCCGACCTGTCCTGCTACGGCGCGCCCCACATCAGGACGCCGAACCTCGACGCGCTGGCGCGCAGCGGGATCCGATTCACCCAGGGCTACTCCGCCGCGCCGGTGTGCTCTCCCACCCGGTTTGCCCTCTACACCGGCCGCTACCCCGGGCGGTTGCCCGGCGGCCTGCGGGAACCCATCGCCGCACCCAACGAGGTGGACGGCATCCCGATCGGGCACCCGACCCTCGCCTCGCAGCTCAAGGGCGTCGGGTACCGCACCGCGATGATCGGCAAGTGGCACTGCGGTTTCCTGCCGTGGTTCAGCCCCACGCGCCTGGGCTGGGACTCGTTCTTCGGCAACTTCAGCGGCGGCATCGACTACTTCTCCAAGGTCTCCGGCTCCGGCGCCCACGACCTCTACGAGGGCGAGGTGGAGTTCGAGGACCTGCGCTACTACACCGACATCCTCGCCGAGCGGACCGTGGAGTTCCTCGAGGAGACCGGCGAGCAGGACCAGCCGTGGCTGCTGAACCTGAACTTCACGACACCGCACTGGCCGTGGGAGGGCCCGGGGGACGCGGCGGAGAGCGCGCGGCTCACCGCCCGGGTGCTGGCCGGCGACCGCACGGCCCTCATGCACGCCGACGGCGGCTCGGTGGAGAAGTACGCCGAGATGGTCGAGGACCTCGACAGCGCGATGGGGCGCGTCCTCACCGCGCTGCGCCGCAGCGGTCAGGCGCGCGACACCCTCGTGCTGTTCGCCAGCGACAACGGCGGCGAGCGCTTCTCCTACCAGTGGCCGCTGTCGGGGGAGAAGCTCACCGTCCTGGAGGGCGGTGTCCGCGTCCCCACCCTGCTGTCGTGGCCCGCCCGCATCGACGGCGGGCAGGTCAGCGACGAACCCGTCGGCACCCTGGACTGGCACGCGACGATCCTGGAGCTGGCCGGGGCGAGCCCGGACCCGGACCACCCCCTCGACGGCACGAGCCTCACCGGATACCTGCTGCGCGGGAAGCCGGTCCCGGAGCGGGACCTGTTCTGGCGGCTGCGCGACCAGGGCGCCCTGCGTCGCGGGGACCTGAAGTACGTCCGCGACGAGGACGGCGCCGAACACCTCTACGACCTGTCCCGCGACGTGCGCGAGCAGGCCGACCTCGCCGCCGCGCTGCCCGGTCAGCTGGCCGCCCGCCGCGCCGCGTGGGAGGCGATCGACGCGACGCTGCTTTCCTACCCGCAGGTCTCCTGAACCATCGTCCCGAGACGTCCTGCCGGGGCGGGTGCACGCCCCGGCAGAAGGGTTCAGGCGGCGGTCGTGTGCTCGTCCGCCACCGACAGGGCCTCGTCGAGGACGGCGAGGCCCTCGGCGACCTCGGCCTCGCTGATCGTGCACGGCGGCACGACGTGCAGGCGGTGGTAGTTCGTGAACGGCAGCACCCCGCCGTCCAGGAGCGCGGCGGTGAGCTCCTTCATGGCCGCGCTGGTCCCGCCGTAGGGGGCCAGGGGCTCCCTGGTGGCGCGGTCGGTGACCAGGTCCAGCGCCCAGAAGACGCCGCGGCCGCGCACCTCGCCGATGACGGGGTGCCTGTCGGCCAGCGCCCGCAGGCCGGGGCCCAGGACCCGCTCGCCGATGTCGGCGGCGTTCTCGACGATCCCCTCCTCGGCCATCGTCGTGATGGTGGCCACCGCGGTGGCGCAGGCCAGCGGGTGCCCGGAGTACGTGAGGCCGCCGGGGAAGGGGCGTTCGTCGAAGGTGGCGGCGATGTGCGGGGCGATCGCCACCCCACCGAGGGGCACGTAGCCGGAGGTGACGCCCTTGGCGAACGTGACGAGGTCGGGGACCACGCCGTCGTGCTCGACGGCGAACCAGCGCCCGGTGCGCCCGAAACCGGCCATCACCTCGTCGGCGACGAACACGATGCCGTGGCGGTCGCAGATCTCGCGCACCCCGGCGAGGTAGCCCGCCGGCGGCACCATGATCCCGGCGGTGCCGGGGATCGACTCCAGGACGATCGCGGCGATGGTGCCGGGGCCCTCGAAGGCGATGAGCTGCTCCAGGTGCTCCAGCGCCCGGTCGCGCTCCTCGGCCTCGGTGGTGGCGTGGAACGCCGAGCGGTAGAGGAACGGGCCGAAGAAGTGCACCGCGCCGGCGTTGGCGTGGTCGTTGGGCCAGCGGCGCGGGTCGCCGGTGAGGTTCACCGCCGTGGTGGTGCCGCCGTGGTAGGAGCGGTACTGCGAGAGCACCTTGTAGCGGCCGGTGTGCAGCCGCGCCATCCGCACCGCGTTCTCGATCGCCTCGGCGCCGCCGTTGGTGAAGAAGATGCGGTCCAGCTCGCCGGGGGTGCGCTCGGCGATGAGGCGGGCGGCCTCGCTGCGCTGGTCGTTGGCGTGCTGCGGGGCGATGGTGCACAGCACGTCGGCCTGCGCCTTGATCGCCGCGACGACGCGGGGGTGCTGGTGGCCGATGTTGGTGTTGACCAGCTGGGAGGACAGGTCCAGCAGTCGGCGCCCGTGCCCGTCCCACACGTACGACCCCTCCGCGCGGGTGACGACGAGCGGGTCGAGCGCGGCCTGCGCCGACCAGGAGTGGAAGACGTGGCGGCGGTCGAGCTCGTAGGTGCGGCGGGCGGCCGGGTCGGCGGGGACGGGCATGTGCGGCGCTCCTGCGGTGCTCGGGGATCGGCGGCGGGCGCCCGGCGGAGCGCCCGGTGAGCGGCCACTGTGCCACGCGGCGCCTCCAGGGGGACCCGACACCTCGTCAGCGACGGCCCGCCCCGGCTGACAGGGTGTCGGGTCGTCGCGCACGCGCGGCGGCCCCGGTCTCGCGGGGGGACCGGGGCCGCCGGAGGGGTCAGGCGTTCTGCGGGAACCCGAGGTTCAGGCCGCCGTGGGAGGGGTCCAGCCAGCGGCCGGTGACGACCTTGCCGCGGGTGAAGAAGTGCACGCCCTCGGTGCCGTGGGCGTGGCTGTCGCCGAAGAGGGAGTTCTTCCAGCCACCGAAGGAGTAGTACGCCACCGGCACCGGGACCGGCACGTTGATGCCGATCATGCCGACCTCCACCTCGTTCTGGAAGCGCCGGGCGGCGCCGCCGTCGTTGGTGAAGATGGCGGTGCCGTTGCCGTAGGCGTTGGAGTTGATGAGGTGCAGGCCCTCCTCGTAGGAGGCCACCCGCACCACCGACAGGACGGGCCCGAAGATCTCGTCGGTGTAGATCGACATGTCGGTGCTCACCTTGTCGAACAGCGTCGGGCCGAGCCAGAACCCGTCGGCCGCCTCGACACCGTCCTGCACGTCGGGCTGCACGCCGCGCCCGTCGATGACGAGCTCGGCGCCCGCCTCCTCGCCGGCGTCGACGTAGGAGCGGACCTTGTCGCGGTGCTGGCCGGTGACGAGGGGGCCCATGTCGCAGCCGCGGCGGCCGTCGCCGGTGCGCAGCGTGGCCACCCGCTCCTTGATCTTCGCGATGAGCTCGTCGGCGACGGGCTCGACCGCCACCAGGGCGCTGATCGCCATGCACCGCTCCCCCGCCGAGCCGAACCCGGCGTTGACGGCGGCGTCGGCGGCCAGGTCCAGGTCGGCGTCGGGCAGCACGAGCATGTGGTTCTTCGCCCCGCCGAGGGCCTGCACGCGCTTGCCGGCGGCGGTACCGCGCTCGTAGACGTAGCGGGCGATCGGGGTGGAGCCGACGAAGGAGATCGACTTCACGTCGGGGTGGTCGAGCAGCCCGTCGACGGCCACCTTGTCGCCGTGCACGACGTTGAAGACGCCGTCGGGCAGGCCGGCCCGCTTCCACAGCCCGGCGATGAAGTTGGCCGCGGACGGGTCCTTCTCGCTGGGCTTGAGGACGACGGTGTTTCCGGTGGCGATGGCGATGGGGAAGAACCACATCGGGACCATGGCGGGGAAGTTGAACGGGCTGATGATGCCGACGACGCCGAGCGGCTGGCGGATGGAGTACACGTCGATCTTCGTCGAGGCGTTCTCGGAGAAACCGCCCTTGAGCAGGTGCGGGATGCCGCACGCGAACTCCACGACCTCCTGGCCGCGGGCGATCTCGCCGGCCGCGTCGGAGAGCACCTTGCCGTGCTCGGCGGTGATGATCGCGGCGAGCTCGTCGCGGCTGGCGTTGAGCAGCTCGCGGAAGGCGAAGAGGATCTGGGTGCGCCGGGCCAGGGAGGTGTCGCGCCAGCCGGGGGCGGCGGCCTTGGCGGCGGCGACGGCGGCGTCGACGTCGGAGGGCTCGGCGAACGCGACCCGCTTGGTGACCTCGCCGGTGGCCGGGTCGTAGACGTCACCGGTGCGACGGCCCGCCCCGCCGGTGGTGGCACCGGCGATCCAGTGCGGCACGACGGGCAGGTCGGTGGTGCCGCCGTGGGCGGCGGTCCTCTCGGCGGTGGTGGTCACGGTTCCTCCTCGGGCGACGGCTGTCCGGGGCGGGGCGCGCTGGCCTCCGCGGCGTTGCGTCGATCGTGGCACCGATGGGCCCGCAAAGGTACTGACATACTGTCATCGTGGTCGTCGCTCGACTTACACTCCGTCGGTGCCCACCACCCTCGCCGACGTCCTGCGGCTCGACGTCGTGCGGGCGGGAGAACCGGAGGTCCTGGCCGGCGCCGGCGCCCTCGACGTGCCGGTGCGCTGGCTGCACGTCGGGGAGGTCGCCGACCTGACGGGCCTGCTGCAGGGCGGCGAGCTCATCCTCACCACCGGCATCGTCCTGGCCCCCGGTGGCGCCGCGGCCGGCGACCTCGGCCGCTACCTCACCAGCCTGCACGCCGCCGGCGCCTGCGGTCTCGTCGTGGAGCTGGGCCCGACCCTGCCCGAGGTGCCGGCGGAGCTGGTGCGCACCGGGCGCCGGCTGGGCATGCCCGTCGTCGCCCTGCACCGGCGGGTGCGCTTCGTGGACGTCACCGAGGCCGTCCACGCCCGCATCCTGGACGAGCAGACCGCGCTGCTGCGGCTGGCGCAGCAGGCGCACGACGCCTTCTCCCCCCTCGGCACCGAGGGCGCCGAGCCGGAGGAGATCGTCGTGCGCGCCGCCGGGATGGCGGGCAGCTCCGTGGTGCTGGAGGACCTGGCCCACCACGTCGTCGCCTACACCGCGCTGGACGAACCCGCCGCGGAGCTGCTGCGCGACTGGGAGCGCCGCTCCCGCGCGGCGGCCGACGCGGGCAGCACCGGCCGCTGCGGTCCCGAGCGCTGGCTCACCACCCCCGTCGGGCCGCGCCGGCAGCGGTGGGGGCGCCTCGTGCTGCCCCGCAGCCGCGGCCTGGACGACCCGGCGGCGGGCATGGTGCTGGAGCGCGCCGCGGAGGCGCTCACCGTCAACCGGCTCGTCGAGCGCGACCTCGTCGTCCTGCAGCACCGCGCCCAGGGGGACCTGCTCGCGGACCTGGTCCGCGGCACGAGCGAGGAGGCGGAGCTGCTGGCCCGCGCGGGCGCGCTGGGGCTGCCCCCGGCGCGGGCGTACCTGGCCGTCGTGCTGGCCGACCCCGGCGCGGACGGCGGGGGGCGGCGGGTCGCGGGCGACGCCCTCGCGGTGCACCGCCGCGACGCGCGGCTGGCCGAGCAGGTGTCCGCGGCGGCCCGCAGCACCCGGCTGGCGGCCCTCGTCTCCCCCCTCGACGCCGGGGTGGTGGCCGCCCTGCTCGCCCTGCCGGCCCCCCACCCGCAGGCCGTCGAGCGGGTGCTCACCGGGTTCGTGCAGGCCCTCGGCGCCGCACCGGAGCGCGAGTCGCCCCCCGCCTCGCCCACCGCGCGCGCCGTGGGGGTGGGACCGGTCGCGGCGTCCCTGGGCGCGAGCGGCACGGCGCTGGCCGAGGCGCGGCACGTGGCGGAGGTCGCGGCCGCCACCGGGCTGCCCGGGCGGCGCCCCTGGTACCGCAGCGGCGACCTGCGGCTGCGGGGGCTGCTGACGCTGCTGCGCGAGGAGCCGCGCCTGCTGTCCTTCGCGGAGGCCGAGCTCGGGCGGCTGCTGGCCCACGACGACGCCTCCGGGGGCGGGCTGCTGGACCTGCTGCGGCTGTTCCTGGACTGCGGGGGCAACAAGAGCGAGCTGTCCCGGCGCAGCCACCTGTCCCGGCCGGCGCTGTACGCGCGGCTGGCGACGATCGAGCGGGTGCTCGGGGTGGACCTCGACGACGGGGAGTCGCGCACCTCGCTGCACGTGGCGCTGCTGGTGCGCGACGTGCGCGCCGCCCGGGCACCCTGACTCGCCCATCTCCGGGTTCGGGCGCTCCCCGAGCCTCCCCGGAGCGCCCATCTCCGGGTTCGGGCGCTCCCCGAGCGTCCCTGACGCGCCCGTTTCCGGGTAGGGGCGCTCCGGTCGGTGCCCGCCGAGCCGGAGCGCACGGTCCGCGCGCGGCGTAGCGTGCCCGCATGAGCGAGCCCCGCCCCCGGCGCCGGCCCGGCCGCTACCGCTACGGCGCGTGGCACGGCGGCCCCGATCCCCTGGCACCCCCCTACGACGTGCGCGCCGCCCT
>NZ_BAABIL010000422.1:0-1003 GCF_039542765.1 Kineococcus glutinatus | reverse complement strand
GGTGCGCTCAGGAACGCCCGTCCCAGTCGCCGAGCCACGCCCGGCGCGTCGCCGCGGCGGCCTCGGCGTCCGTCAGCTGCGGGCGCCCCGGGCCGGTCAGCGCACCCGGCCCGCGGTTGCCGTGCTCCCGCAGCCGCGCCCCCCGCCAGGGGAAGCCGGACATGTCCGACCAGCCCTGCGGGCCGAACGCGGCGTCCAGCCACGTGTCGCGCACCACGACCTCCGGGTGCAGCGACGCGTCGCCCCCGGCGTACCAGGGCCGCCCGAGGAAGAACGTCCCGTCCGGCGCGTCGCTCGTGATGCGGCCGTCCACGACGAGGAAACCGCGGCGCTGCGGCGGCGTGCTCGGCGCGAACACGTACCCGTTGAGGGTGCTGCTGCCCCGCGACAGGGCGTGGAACGTGCAGTTCTCGAAGACCGCCGTCGCGCTGCCGAAGACGAAGTCCACGTCGCCCTCGACGTACACGTCGCGGAACAGGTGCCGGCCGGCGTCGTCGCCCCCGCCGTTGACGTAGAGGGTGTCCTGGTTGCCGATGAACCGGGCGCCGTCGACGCGGATGCGGTCGCCCTGCGCCTTGAGGGCCACGGCCTGCCGGTTGGTGATCTCCGGGTGCGCCTGCTCGTCGAACGTGTTGGCGATGGTGAGGTCGGCGATCCGCGTGCCGTCGGCGTGGGTCGTCACCGTGGCGCTGCCCGTCGTGCCGTACGTGCCGCCGCCGGGCCTGGGCGTGCCGGAGGCGTTGTCGTGCTCGATGACCACGTCCTCGGCCCGCCCGCCGGCACCGCGCAGCTCGACCCCGGCGGCGGTGGCGGGAACGGTGACGACCTCGTGGTAGGTGCCCGGGTGCACCAGGATCGTCGTGTCCCGGGCGTCGGCGGGCAGCGCGTCCACGGCCGCCTGCACGGTGCGGAACCGTCCCGAGCCGTCGGCGGCGACCACCAGGACGTGACCGTGGTGATGCCGGTGAAGGACCGCGCCCACCTCATCACGCGCTCCCTCGAC
>NZ_BAABIL010000421.1:0-2574 GCF_039542765.1 Kineococcus glutinatus | reverse complement strand
CGGCGTTCATGCAGTTCCTCACGGCGGACCTGTTCCGCGACTTCCCGACGCTGCGCCTGGTGATCCCGCACGGCGGTGGCGCGGTGCCCTTCCACTGGGGGCGCTTCCGCGGCCTCGCCGACATGCTCGGCCGGCCCCCGCTGGAGGAGTCGGTGCTGGGCAACGTCTTCTTCGACACCTGCGTCTACCACCAGCCCGGCATCGACCTGCTCGCCGCGGTGGTGCCCGTCGACAACCTGCTCTTCGGCTCGGAGATGATCGGCGCCGTGCGCGGCATCGACCCCCGCACCGGCCACCACTTCGACGACACCAAGCGCTACGTCGAGGCCCTCGACCTGCCCGAGCAGGACCGGGAGAAGGTCTACGAGCTCAACGCCCGCCGCGTCTACCCGCGCCTGGAGGCGGCGCCGGCACGGCGGGGACGGGCGACGACCGCCACCACCACCACCGCCCCGCTGACCGCAGCCCACGGAGGTACCCGCGCATGAAGCCCGTCGTCGTCACCGGTCCCCCGCGCGCCGACATCGCCGACGCCGCCGCCCTGGGGGAGCACGGCACCGCCACCGTCCACGAGGCGCAGGGGCGCACCGGCTACCTCGGCCCGCAGTTCCGCCCCGCCTGGCCCGGGGCGCGCATCGGCGGCACCGCCGTCACCGCGCTGTGCTGGCCCGGGGACAACCTGATGATCCACGTCGCGGTCGAGCAGTGCCACGAGGGCGACGTCCTCGTCGTGGCGACGACCTCCCCGTCCACCGACGGGCTGTTCGGGGAGCTGTTCGCCACCGCCCTGGCCCGGCGCGGCGTGCGCGGCGTGGTCCTGGGCACCGGCGTCCGCGACGTCGCCGACCTGCGCGCCATGGGGTTCCCCGCCTGGTCCACCGCCGTCAGCGCCCAGGGCACCGTCAAGGCGACGGCGGGCGGGGTCAACGTGCCCGTCGTCCTGGGCGGGCAGGTCGTCCACCCCGGTGACGTCGTCGTGGCCGACGACGACGGCGTGGTGCGCGTGGCCCGGACCGACGTGGCGCAGGTCCTCGACGCCTCCGCCGCGCGGGTGGCCAAGGAGGCCGCCAACCGCGCCGCGTTCCAGGAGGGCACGCTCGGCCTGGACGTCTACGGCATGCGCGAGAAGCTGGTGCAGCTGGGCGTGGAGTACGTGCCGTACGAGAAGTACCGGCAGGAGCGGTCGTGAGCGGCCGCGAGGACGGCGCCGCCGGCAGCTACGCGAGCACCGGCGTGCGCTGCACGATGATGCGCGCCGGCACCTCCCGCGGGCTGTTCTTCGAGGGCCGCGACCTGCCCGCCGACCCCGCCGCGCGCGACGACCTGCTGCTGCGGCTCATGGGCACCCCCGACCCCCGGCAGATCGACGGCCTCGGCGGGGCCACCTCCCTGACGAGCAAGGTCGCCGTCGTCTCCCCCTCGCAGTCCCCCGACGCCGACGTCGACTACCTGTTCCTGCAGCTGGGCGTCGACGAGGCCCTGGTCAGCGACCGGCAGAACTGCGGCAACATCCTCGCCGGCGTCGGCCCGTTCGCGGTCGAGCGCGGCCTCGTGCCCGCCGGCGAGGACGAGACGAGCGTGCGGATCCGCATGGTGAACTCCGGCAGCACCGCCGAGGCGGTCTTCCCCACCCCCGGCGGCGTGGTGGAGTACCGCGGGGACGTGGAGATCGCGGGGGTCCCGGGCACGGCGGCACCGGTGGTGCTGAACTTCACCGACACCGAGGGGTCGGCCACCGGCAGCCTGCTGCCCACGGGCTCGGTGCGCGACAGCATCGACGGCGTCGAGGTGACGTGCGTGGACAACGGCATGCCCGTCGTGCTCGTCGACGCCGCCTCCCTCGGGCTGACGGGCCGGGAGTCCCACGACGAGCTCGCCGGCGACGAGGACCTCGCCCGCCGCGTCGACGAGCTGCGCACCAAGGCCGGCGCCCTCATGGGGCTGGGGGACGTGACGGGTTCCTCGGTCCCCAAGACGGTGGCCGTGGCACCCCCCGCCGACGGCGGGCAGGTCGCCACCCGCTCGTTCATCCCCGTGACGCCGCACTCCTCGATCGGCGTGCTCGCCGCGGTCAGCGCCGTGACCGGCATGCTGCTGGAGGGCGCCGTCGGCCACGAGATCACCCGCGGCTGGGAGCCCGGCCGCACCCGCGTCGACGTCGAGCACCCCACCGGCCACCTGCTCGTCGACGTCGAGGTCGACGCCGGCGCCTCCCCGCCCCGCGCGCTGCGCTCGGGCGTCGTGCGCACCGCGCGCACGCTGTTCGACGGCACCGCCTTCCCGCGCGCCTGAGCAGCACGCCCCTCCCCCGCGCCTGAGCAGCACGCCCCTCCCCCGCGCCCGGGCGCACACCCGCCGCCCGCGGCCCCTCCCCGACGACAGGAGTTCCGCAGTGCCACCGCTGCACGACATCGCCCACCTCGCCCACGTCGAGCTGCGCAGCCCCTGCCCCGAGCAGACGGTCGCGTTCTTCACCGACTACCTCGGCCTGGCGGAGAACGGCCGCTCCGGGGACTCGGTGTTCCTGCACGCCTGGGACGACTACGAGAACGTCACCGTCAAGGTCACCGCGCA
>NZ_BAABIL010000420.1:0-5666 GCF_039542765.1 Kineococcus glutinatus | reverse complement strand
GCCACCACCTCGCGGATGATGTGCACCGCCTCCGCCTCCAGCACCCGCAGCTCGTCGACGCGGCGGCTCGCGGTCGCACCGCGCGGGGCGGTCGCCACCGCGCTCACGACGCACGCTCCGCGCGGTAGCGCTCGACCCACTCCGTGGAGCGGCTGTTCCCCTGCCTGCGCAACGGCGGCGGCGGGGCGTCCACGTCGTCGATCCCGATGGCGCGCAGGACCGCGGTGACCTGCCCCTGGGGGTCCTTGCTGAGGTGCTCGTAGCTGATCTCCAGCGGCTCGATCCCCTCGGTGGCGAACCAGGTCCGCCAGCCGCGCTCCTGGTCCAGCAGGATCTCCTCCAGGTGGCGGATGCCGCCGGCGTGGTAGCGCGCCCCGTCGTCGACGGACGGGTCGCCGTCGCCGCGCCACTGCTGCGTCTGGACTGCACGCCACATGGACACCGCCTGGGGCACGACGTCCGGCCGGAAGACGTGCACGTAGACCGGGTCCTCGCCGAGCAGGTCCAGGACGGCCGAGCGCAGGTCGGTGCCGCTGCGGCCGGGCAGCCCGTCGAGGTGACCGAGGAGCTCGGGGACCTGGTTCCACATGAGCTTGCCACCCCACACACCGTTGGGCGTGCGGCCCTCCGCCAGGACGCGCTCGCGCCACCGCACCGGCGTCTCGGGGCGGGGGACGTCCGGCCTCAGCGGGGCGAGCAGTTCCAGGACCGTCGGGTCCTCCACGTCCGCGAACCAGTCGCGCGGCTGCGGGGCGCAGCCGGAACGACGCAGGTGCTGGAAGTGCTCCAGCGGGTTGCCGGCCACGCCGGTCGCCCGCAGCGTCTCGCACACCAGGGTGCTGCCGCTGCGCTGCGAGGCGCACACGAGGTAGGGGCGGCGTTGTGTGGGCATGCGAGGAAGGTAGCGGACATCCGTTGCCCCGCAATCCGTTCGCGGACGTCCCTGAGATCCGCGCGGACGGCCGCGGTTGACAGCCGCGGTCACCGGGAGGAGGGTCGGCGCCATGTGCACGGGTGAGCTCCTCCTCACCGCTCGGACGCACGTCGACCTGCGACGCTGCGCCAGCGCCATCTGTCGCGCCCGCTGAGCCCCGTGCCGGGCCGGCGTTCCCGCCGGTCGTCCTCCTCACCGCCACGCCGCCGCTCCCGCCTGCCGTCGTGACGTGCCTGCCGCGCTGACGCGCTCCGTCCTGCCCGCGCCCAGCGCCGGCCCCCGACGGTGCGCACGCGGTCGGCGGGACGACCCGTGCGCGACGACGTGGAGGGCCCGGCCGAACGGCCGGGCCCTCCACGTCCGCCTCGCGGCGGGTCGTTCCGGTGCGGGTGTCACCCCGCGGGTGTCACCGTGCGGTCGTCACGGGGCGAGCAGCCCGTTCACCGCGTCCCCGGCCATCGAGGCGCCGATCGCGGGGTCGCTCAGCTGCTCGAACCCGAAGCCCAGCAGCAGCGTGTCCGGCGTCGCGACGACCGCCGCGCTGCCCGCCAGGCCGTTGCCGCGCTCGAAGTCGCCGGCGTTGGCGCCGCTGCCCTCGGGGGCACCGGCGATGCGCCAGGCGCCCAGCCCGGACTCGAAGCCCTCGGCGTCGCCGCTGCCGGAGGCGGTGCTCAGGCGCGTGTCGTCGACGGCGACCCCGAGGCCCCCCGTGTTGGGGTCGGTGACGTAGCTGACGACGACCTCCACCTCGCTGCCGGCGAACGCGGACAGGTCGAAGGCCACGTCCTGCCAGCCCCCGGAGCTGCCCGTGAGCGAGTTCCACTCCCCGCTGCTGCCGGTGGCCGTGCAGGGGTCGCCGGCCGTGAGGTAGTGCGCCAGCCACGGGTGGGTCTGCAGCAGGAACCCCGCCTCGCACTCGGCGGGCACCTCGGAGCTGGTCGCGCCGCCGCGTTCGGCCAGCGTCGTCCAGTCGTCGCCACCGGCGGTGCGGGCCTCCACGATCACGTGGTCGTAGGCCGTCTCGGTGTCCCAGGTCATCTTCGCCGCCAGCGCCGGCGCGTCGTCGGCGCTCAGCCCCGTCAGGTCGAACGTGCGGGCCAGGCGCATGTAGCTGTTGTCGGCGTGCGCGGCGCTGACCGCGAAGTCGCCCTCGACGGGGGAGAGCGGACCGACGGGGTCGGTGTAGTCGGCCAGCCCCGCGCTGCGGAACTGCGGGAAGTCCGACACCGGCAGCACGTCGCTGGTCACCGTGAAGGTGCCCGGCTCGTCGAGCGGGTTGGCGCGGGTGGCGCCCCCGCCGAAGGACGCGCTCAGCCCCAGCAGCGGGGTGCCCCGGCGTCCCGTGACGCCGCCGGCGCCCTCCAGGGAGGCGCGGGAGTAGGCCCCCAGGTAGTACTGGGCGAAGTCGTCGGACAGCAGCAGGCAGTCCGCCGCCTCGGTGGTGATGACGCAGTCCTCCTCCGGCGCGCCGTCGAGGCCGTACCAGATGCCGCCCAGGGTCGACCCCAGCGCGCCGTAGTACGCGCTGGTCTCCCCGGCGTGGACGAGCTTGCCGCCCTCGTTGAGGAAGTCGCGCACCGCGAGCGTCAGGGCGTGCTCGCGCTCGGCGACCGCGAGGTCGGGTGCGGGCGGCTGGAAGAACGTCTCGGTGAGCTCGTCCTCGGGGTCCTGCGTCAGCCGGTTGTCGCCGAGGTACCACAGCACCGCGTCGTAGTGGGCGAGGACGCCGAGGTCGTGGGGCACCCCCTGTGCGTCGACGTCCCAGGTGTCGGCCCGGATGCCCCGGGACGCCAGCGCGTCGACGTGCGCCTGCAGGTACTTCGGTGCGGTGACGGACGCCGGGTAGTCCGGGTTCACGCCCGTGTAGTCCTCGTCGGCGATGACGAGCACCCGGTTGCCGGTGTCGGCGGCGACGGTGTAGGTGAAGTGCTCGCTGGAGACGGGCTGACCGCCGCGGCTGCCCTCGAACCACACCTCGACCTCGTCGCCGGCGCGGGTGCCGGTCACCTGCCCGCGCAGCTCGGCGTAGTAGTCGTCGACCTCGCCGCCGTAGCGCTCCCCGCCGGTCCACTCCGCGACGGGCGCCTGCCGGACGGGACCGTCGGCGCCGACGCGGTAGTTCAGGGTGACGTCGTCGAGGGAGCGCTTGGCGACCACGGCGACGGTCTGCGGGTCGCCGTGGGAGACGGAGAAGGTGTCGACGCGGAAGTCCTCCGCGGTGCGCCCGACCACCGAGACCGGCTCGTCGGGGTGCGGCGCGGACCGCGCCACCGCCAGCGCGAACGGCACGTTCTTCTCGAACTCCGCCTGCACCAGGGCCTCGTCGTCGGGGAACTCGAAGCCGCTGCCGCAGGCCTCCGGCTCCCACGCGTCGTCGGGGTCGGAGGCCGAGGCCGCCTCGCAGGTGGACATCTCCGGGGTGAACCCCAGGGTGCCGTGCGCCTCCTGGGCGTGGAAGTCGGTGTCGCCGTTGGTGGTGTACAGCTCCGCGGACAGGTCCGGGTCGTAGCCGGGGACGGCGGGCTCGGCGTCGTCACCCACCATCGCCTCGTAGATCACGTCGTCCGGGCTGGGGGTGTCCACCTGCCAGCCGACGCCGTGCAGCAGCAGTTCCGCGGCGGAGTGGTAGTTGACCAGGAACTGCGGGGTGAGCCGCGCCACGAGCGCGTCGAGGGCCTGCGTCTCCGGCTCCGAGGCCGGTGCCGGGCCCCGGTAGGTCTCGCTGGCCGGGTCGGGGGAGGAGCCCTCGTTGTCGTAGCCCCACTTCGTGGGGAAGTTGCGGTTGAGGTCGACGCCGTCGCCGGGGGTGATCTGGCCGTCCCCGTTGTTGTCGCGCAGGTTCTTGCGCCACAACCGCTGGCCCTCCTCGAAGGTGAAGTCGTAGCCGTCGGGGTTGGCGACCGGCACGAACCACAGCTCGGTGGTGTCCACCAGCTCGGTGATCTCCGGGTCCTGGCCGTAGCCGTCGAGGACCTGCGCGAGCAGGCGGCGCACCATCTCCGGGGTGATCCACTCCCGGGCGTGCTGCGCCCCCACGTACAACGTCGCGGGCCGGCTGCCCTCGGGGACGTCGCCCGGGCCGGCGGTGACCCGCACCGCGAGGATGTCCTGCCCGTTCACGGTGCGCCCGATCGACGACACCGCGGCGATGTCCGGGTGCGCGGCGGCCTGCGCGCGCAGCTCCGCCGCGATGCCGTCCTCGCCGCCGTAGCGGTCGAAGACGCTGGTCGCCGGCTCGGCGAGCGTCCGCACGCCCGCCGCGGCGGTCTTCGGCGCGAGCTGCAGCCCCTGCGCCGCCAGGCGGCGGGCCTGCGCGCCGCTGAGGACGGTCTCGACGCGCACGCCGCCGGCCTCGGGGGTGGCCGACAGGTCGCGGCGGTCCACCCCCAGGGCGGTGATCGCGCCGAGCTGGGCGGCGTCGACGACGCCGGTGTAGAGGCTCAGCCGGTCGACGGCCGGCGGGGTGGGTGGTGCGGCGGAGGCGGAGATGGCGCCACCCAGGGGCGCTGCCACGAGCGCGAGGGTGGTCAGGGTGGTCACGAAGCGTCGGCGCACGGCTCTTCCCTGTGGTTGCCCGGCAGAGGGTGGAACTGTCGTGGAGGTGATCGCCGGTGTCAACCACCCCTGTGCGAACGCTGTGGGTCGGCGCGCGGCGGAGGTGGTGCCGGACAGGTGGCGGGGGCGGTGCCCGCCGCGCGCCGCGGGCACCTCCTCCGCCGCGCGTCAGCGCCCGGCGCGGAAGGCCGCCAGGGACGGCAGGGCCGCGCCGGAGCGGTCGAACATGGTCAGGTTGTCGTTGGGGTTGCCCTCGCCCGGCGCCCAACCCACACCGGGCACCCACTCCGGCTCCCATGCGAAGAACCCCAGGCCCCGGCCGCCCGGCACGTCCAGCAGCACCTGCCGCACCGTCTCGAAGTAGGCGGCCTGGCCCTGCGGCGTCGCCGGGTAGGTGCCGGCGTCGGGCAGCTGGGAGACGTCGCGGATGAGGTTCTCCAGGTGGTCGCCGTTCTCCAGGGTCCACGGGTAGGCGGTCTCGACGAGGACGACGTCCTTGTCGTAGCGGGCGGCGATGTCGGTGAGGTTGGCCCGCAGGTCCTGCAGCGACCCGTGCCAGAACGGGTAGTACGACTGGCCGATGACGTCGAACCGCACGCCCTCGGCGAGGACGTGGTCGAAGAACCAGCGGGAGCCGCCGTTGTCGCCGCCGCGGTCGACGTGCACCATGACGGGGATCCGCCCGCCGCGCCCGGACGCGTCCCGCACCCCGGCGATGCCCGCCTTCAGCAGCGTCGTGAAACCCGCCCAGTCCGGCGTGGCGGTGCGGTACACCTGCCCCAGCGGCCACAGCATCCCCGCGGTGACCTCGTTGCCGACCTGCACCATGTCGACGCGGGCGCCGGCGCGCTCCAGGGCGGTGACGGTGTCGCGGGTGTACCGCCGCACCGTGGCGGCGAGGGTGGGCAGGTCCTGCCCGGCCCAGGCCGCGGGGGTGCTCTGGTGGGCCGGGTCGGCCCAGAAGTCGGAGTAGTGCAGGTCCAGCAGCACCTGCATGCCCGCCCGCTTGGCCCGGCGCGCCAGCTCGGTCGTGGCGGCCAGGTCGCTGTAGCCGGCCGGCGGGTTCACCCAGGTCCGCAGCCGCACCCAGTTCGCGCCGTGGGAGCGCAGGATCCGCTCCACGGGCCGGACGCGGCCGCCGTCGCTGAAGCGCACGCCGGCCGCCTCCAGCTGCAGG
>NZ_BAABIL010000419.1:0-745 GCF_039542765.1 Kineococcus glutinatus | reverse complement strand
GGCGTGGGCCCCGCGGGGCTGGGCGGGCACCGGCTCGCCGCTGCTCGTGGTGGGTGCGGCGCTGCTGCTGCTCACCGCGGTCTGCCTGCCGCGGGCGGTGCGCTGCCACGTGCCGCCCCGCTCCCGCTCGGCCCGGCTGCCCCGCGACCCGCGACAGGTCCTGGCCGAGCGGACGCTGCTGCTGGTGCTGGGCGCCGCCGGTCCGCTCGCCCTGGCGGCGGCCATCCTGCGGGCGGTGACCACCCTGGCCGTCGGGGGGCGGTGGTCGGCCGGGCTGGTCCTGTGGTGCGGCGGGATGCTCCTGCTCGCCGGGCTGGTGTGCGCGGTGGTGTGGCGGCTGCCGCCCGTGCATGCCCGCCGCCGGGTGCGCCGCCCGGCCGGGTGGCGCACCCGGCGCCCGCGCCCGCCCGGGCCGGTGGGGCGGTGGAGCGCTGCGGCGGTGGTGCTGCTGGCGGGTGGTTTCCTCGCCGACCCGCTGTGGGCCGCGCCGCTGGGCACCGTCACCGTGCTGTTCGCCGTCGTCGTGGTCTGGTCGGTGGTCGTCACGGCGCTGGTCCTGGTGGGCGACCGGTTCGCGCCGCCCCCGCCGCTGCGGCTGCTGGGCCTGCGCCGGCTGCCCGCGCTGGCGCTGGTGGCGGCCTTGTCCGCCGGCGCGAGCCTCGTCGACCGCGAGGCCGCCTACTACGACGTGCGCCTGCTGCCCGGCGACGCCCCCGCGCTGCGGGCGCTGCCCGGCCCGGTGGAC
>NZ_BAABIL010000418.1:0-10467 GCF_039542765.1 Kineococcus glutinatus | reverse complement strand
AGCGAACCGCCGCTGAGCCCGGCGAGCCGGTCCGCGGGTGCGGGGCCGCCGAGGGCGGCGAGCAGGTCCAGCGCCGCGGTGGGCTCGCGCGCACCGGTGGCGAAGCGCAGCCAGGCGCGCACCGGTACCCGCGGTGGCGGATCGGCGCCCGTCTGCGGCTGGTAACCGACCGGGCCGCGTCGGCGCACGACGCCCGCCGAGGCGCGCCCGGCGCCGACGGCCACCCGCAGCAGGGTGGACTTGCCGCTGCCGTTGTCCCCCTGCAGCCAGACCACCTCCCCCGCCGCCACGTGCAGGTCCGCGCCGCGCAGCACCCACGGGCCGCGGCCGTAGCGGCTGGACACGCCGGCCAGGTGCAGGGCGGCGGCTGCGAGCCCGGATGGGCCGGGTGGTCCGGGTGGCACGGATCCCTAGCCCCCGGCCGGACCCGTGCGGCGCAATAGCAGCGGCACACCCGCGCCCTGGAGCCGGGACGCGGCGGCGGCCCGGCCGCAGGCGGCGAGCAGCACGTCGATCCCGCGCCCGCGCACCTCGTGGCCGCCGCCCCACGCGAACTCGCAGTCGGCGGCGACGAGCCGCAGCCCCGACAGGGCGCCGCGGCGCACGAAACCCACCGGCCGGCCGGTCGTGGCGAACTCCAGCGCGATCCGCACCGCGGCGGGCGGCGGGTCGTGGGGCAGGCCCAGCGGAAGCGCCACGTCGCCGGTGTGCACCAGGACGTCGGCCAGCGGCCCGCGCAGCCCCACCACCGGTGGTGCGGAACGGTTCTCGGCCCGCTCGCGCAGCACGGCGACCAGCTCCGCCACGGGCCGCCGTGCGCTGCGGCGGGCGAGGTCGTCGTTGGCGCGGTGCAGCCGCCCACCGCGGTGCAGCGCGGCCAGCAGGAAGGCGCCGAGCGGCACGTCGAGCGCGGCGACGAGGTGGCCCGCCACGGTGCGCACGTCCCAGCCCGCGCAGAGGCTGGGCGCGGCCAGCTGCGCCGCGTCCAGGCGCGCCAGCAGGTCGGCGAACCGGCGCCGCTCCGCCGCGGTGGCGGCCACCACCGCGTCCGCCCCGTGCGTCCTGCCGTCCACGGCGACCACCCAACCACCGACGGCGCGCCGGGGCGAGGATCAGTCCCACACCCTCGCGGTGCGCTCGAACTCCGCCGGGTCGCTGTGCAACGGGATGACGCACAGCAGGTGCCCACCCGGTGCCCGCAGGACCTCGCAGCCCATCCAGTGCGAGACCGGTACCGCGCCCAGCGCCAGGAGCCGGGCGGTCTCCGCCTCGACGTCGTCGGTCTCCAGGTCCACGTGGTAGCGGGGTTCGTCGTCGACGGCCTGCACCGCCGTCACCAGCCCGGCGACCACGTCGGGCAGCGAGGTGAACTGCTCCTCGCCGGGGACCGCGCGGGCCTCGGTGCCCAGCGCCGCCGCCCAGAACGCGGCGGCGTCGGCGACGTGGGCGGTGGGGACGTCGATCAGGAGCGTGGAGAGCCGGCTGCGGTGCACGGCCGGAGGATAGGGATCACGGCGGGCCCCCGTCGACGGTCCGCTCAGCCGGTCAGCGCCGCGGTGCGCGCGGCGGCGGCCACCAGCCGTGCGTACCGGCCGCCCGCGGCGAGGAGTTCGGCGTGCGTCCCCCGCTCCACGACCCGGCCGGCGTGCAGCACCGCGATGCTGTCGGCGCCGGCGACGGTCGAGAGCCGGTGGGCGATGGTGATGGTGGTCCGCCCGCGCCCGGCTTCGGCGAGCGCGGTCTGCACGGCCAGCTCCGTCGCGTTGTCCAGCGCGCTGGTCGCCTCGTCGAGCACCAGCACGCGCGGGTCGCGCAACAGGGTCCGGGCGATGGCCAGCCGCTGTTTCTCACCGCCGGAGAAGCGGTGCCCGCGGGCGCCGACCACGGTGTCGTAACCCTGCGGCAGCGCGGCGATGACGTCGTGGACCTGCGCGCGCCGCGCGGCGTCCTCGATCCGGGCGTCGCTGGCCCCGGGGTCGGCGTAGCGCAGGTTCTCCCGCACGCTGGCGTGCAGCAGGTAGGTCTCCTGCGAGACGACCCCGACGACCCGCGCGAGGTCGGCCAGCGCCATGTGCCGCAGGTCGATCCCGTCGATCGTCACCCTGCCCGTCGTCGGGTCGGCCAGCCGCGGCAGCAGCGAGGTGAGCGTCGTCTTGCCCGATCCGGTCTCCCCGACGACCGCCAGCGAGGTCCCGGCCGGCACGGCGAGGTCGACGCCGTCCAGCGCGAGCCGGTGCGCGTCGGGGTAGCGGTGGGAGACCTGCTCCCAGCGCACCTCGCCGCGGACCGCGGCCGGCTCCACCCGCACGGGGTCGGGCGGGTCGGTGATCTCCACGGGCAGGTCGAGGTACTCGAAGACGCGGCTGAACAGCGCCATCGACGCGGTCACCGCGACCTGGACGTCGAGCAGGGACATGAGCGGGCGGAACAGCGCGGCCTGCAGCGTGGTGAACGCCACCAGCGTGCCGATGGTCATGCCGCCGGAGGTGGCGGGCAGGCCCGCCGCCAGGTAGGTGAACCCCGGCACGGCCGCGAACACGACGCCCATCGTGCCCATCCGCCAGCGGCCGGCGAGCTGGGAGCGGATCTCCAGCGCGACGAGGTCCTCGGAGGTCCCCGCGAACCGCCGCACCTGGGCGCCACCGGCCCCGACGGTCTTGGACAGCAGCACACCGCTGATGGAGAGCCCCTCCTCGACCTGCGCGTGCAGCTCGGCGAGCTTGCGCTGCCGGGCGGCGGTCACCGCCCGGCGCATCCGCGCGACCCTGCGGGTGAGCAGCACCGCCGGCGGTAGGACCACGAGGGACAGCAGGGACAGCCGCCACGACAGCGCCACCATCGCCACGAGGGTCCCGGTGACGGTCGTGGCGTTGGCCGCCAGCGACGTCGCCGTGGAGGTGACCACCGACTGCATGGCGCTGATGTCGTGGGTGATCCGCGACTGCACCTCCCCGCCGCGGGTGCGGGTGAAGAAGGCCGGCGACTGCCGCTGCAGGTGGGCGAAGACCGCGGTCCGCAACCCGTGCATCACCTGCTGCCCGACGGAGGTGGACAGCCAGGTCTGCAGCACGCCGATCAGCGCGGTGACGGCGGCCACGGCCACCATGGCGCCCACCGCCTGCAGCAGCAGGGGGACGTCGCGCTCGGGCAGCGCCCGGTCGATGACGAGGCGCAGCAGGAACGGTGGGGCCAGGGCCGCGGCGGCCGCGACGACGATCAGGGCCACGACGACGCCGACCGGGCCCCGGTGGGGGCGGAACAGCGCGGCGACGCGCCGCAGCGAGACGGGGGAACGCTCGAGCTGGGCGCGGTCGGCCGGGTCGACGCGGCGACCGGGACCGCCGCGACCGGGTCCGTCCGGGATCCTGGGGTCCAGGAGGCACGTCCTCTCCGCGGATGTGGAAGTTACCTCAGCATCTCACGGGACGGCCGCGCCGGCGCGCGACGGGCGCCGTTAGCATCGCCGCGTGGCGGGGGACGACGGCGCGGTGCTCGGCGACCTGCTCATGCGCAACGCCCGCACGATCCGGCGGCGCTGGCGCGACCTGCTGTCCCCCTGGGAGCTCTCCCCCCACCAGGCCCGCGCGCTGCGGGCGGCCTGCGAGGCCGAGGGCATGCGGGTGTCGGACCTCGCCGGGCGGCTGCACATCGCCCCCCGCTCGGCCACCGAGGTGGCCCGCGACCTCGAGAGCCGCGGCCTCGTGGCGCGCACCCCCGACCCGCGGGACGGCCGGGCGGTGCTGCTGGTGGCCACCGCGGAGGGCCGCCGGGTGCGGGAGCTGGTGGACGCCGCCCGGGCGGCCGACCTGCGCGCGCACTTCCGCTGCCTGCCCGAGCGGGACCGCACCGAGCTGGCCCGGATCCTGCACCGGCTCGCCGAGCAGGGGTAGGGCGCCACCGCGACCGGAGGGGGTGCACCACCTCCGGTCGCGGTCGGCGCGGGAACCGCCCGGGTGCTCAGCGCACCCCGCGGATCGGCACGATGAGCGCGGCGCCGACGAGGGAGGCGAGCGCACCGGCGACGAACAGCGCGGTGAAGTTCTGCGGGTGCTCGGCGCCGGCACCGACGGCGAGCAGCGCCGGGGCGGCGGCGGCGACGAGGATCGTGGGCAGGTTGTTCGCGAGGTTCATGATGCCGAGGTCCTTGGCCGGGTTCGCCGCGTCGGGCAGCACCTCGGTGACCAGCGCCAGGTCGACGGCGAAGTAGACGCCCTGGCCGATGCCGACGACGGCGATGGCCAGCAGCAGCTGCGGGAAGCTGGTGACGGTGGAGACGATCGCCAGGCCGACGGCGAACACCACCGCCGAGGCGATCACGAAGGGCTTGCGGCGCCCGAGCCCGTCCGACGCCTTGCCGGCCAGCGGCGCGGACACCAGGCAGAGCGCGGTGAGGACGAGCGTGGCGACGAAGACCGAACCGGCCACCGCGGCGCCGGAGACGTGCAGCTCCCGCATGAGGTAGAAGGGCATGTAGGCGTTGAGGGCGGCGACGCCGCAGAACAGCAGCAGCCGCCCCCACCAGGCCAGCGCGAACGCGGGGTTGTGCAGCGGGTTCACCCAGAACGTCTGCACCAGCTCCCGGGCGCCGAAGGGCGGGCGCTCCTGCGGGCGCAGCCGCGTCTCGCGCAGCACGAGCGCCAGCGACAGCACGCCCAGCGCCCCGGCACCGGCGGGCAGCAGGATCATCGCGGTGAGCGATCCGGACACCAGCTGCGCCAGGAACAGGCCGCTGACCGCGCCCAGCGGTGCGCCGAGGCCGACGACGGCCGACGCGGGACCGCGGGCGTCGGCCGGCAGCTGGTCGGGGATGGCGGCCATGGTGGCGACGGTCGCGGCGGTGGCGCCGAGGGTGGTGACGACCTGGGCTGCGGCCAGGCTCGCGGTGCTGGCGGCGAGCGCGGTGAGGACGCCGCCGGCGGCGATGAGCGCCGCACCGAGCAGCAGGTAGGGCCGGCGCCGGCCGATCGCCCACGTGGTGCGGTCGCTGAGCCGGCCGACGACCGGGTAGGCGACGAGGGCGAAGACCCCGGAGACGCCCATCGCCAGGGACAGCACGGTCGTGCCGGCCGCCGGGTCGATCGCCTCGGCCTTGAGGGACAGCGTCAGGACGGCCGCCGCCAGCAGGGCGGCGTTGGCACCGACGGCGGAGGCGCCGAGGAAGAACAGGAAGCCCCGCGGGGGCTGCTGCCGGGCGCCGGGCGGCGTGGGCGCGGCGGGACCCGTCGCGGCGGCCGCGGGGGTTGCGGGCACGGAGGATGTGGCCATCGTCAAGCGTCCTTGCTCACGAGGTGGTGGGACGGACCGGCGGCGGGCGCCGGGCCGGGTGCAGCACTGTGCGACGACGTGCGGCGCACCGCCAGGTAGCGTGCCGTTGGGTGGAAACCCAGGAGTGCGAGTTCGCGGCGGAACGGGCCGCGCGGGTGCTCGAACCGGGCGGGTGCGCCCGAACCCGCTGGTCCGGACGGGTGGTCCCGTGACGGACGCCGCGCCCCGCACCGGCGCGGTGCGCGGCCGCCGCCCACCGCAGGGCGATCCGGTCGTCGACCGCGCGCTGGCGCTGCTGGCGGCGTTCGACACCGCGCACCGGGCCCTCACCCTCGCCGAGCTCAGCCGGCGCAGCGGTATCCCGGTGAGTTCCGCGCTGCGGCTGGCGGGCCGGCTCACCGCGTGGGGCGCGCTGGAGCGGGGCGCCGACGGCCGGTTCACGATCGGGTTGCGGCTGTGGGAGGTGGCCTCCCTCGCCCCGCGCGGGCAGGGCCTGCGGCAGGTGGCGCTGCCGGCGATGCGCGACCTCGCCGAGGTGACCGGTCAGCACGTGCTGCTGGCGGTGCGGGAGGGCCACGAGGCCGTCCTGGTGGAGCGGTTGTCCGACCGCGGCGCGATGCCCGTCCTGTACGACGTGGGCGGCCGGTTGCCGCTGCACTCCACCGGGGTGGGGCTGGTGCTGCTGGCGCACGCCCCCGCCGAGTTCCAGGCCGAGCACCTCGAGCAGCCGCTGGTGCACGAACCCGAGCGGGTGCCGGTCTCCCCGGCGGACGTGCGCCGCACGCTGGACCGGGTGCGGCGGGAGGGCCTGGCGACGGTCCACCGCCGCACGCCGCAGCCGCTGCTGGCCGTCGCCGCACCCGTCGTCGACGCCTCCGAGCACGTGGTGGCGGCGTTGTCGGTCCTCGTGCCGGAGGCGGCGGCCGACCCGCGCACGGTGGGGCCCGCCGTGCGCACGGTGGCGCGCGCGATCTCCCGCGGGCTGGGTTCGCGCCGCTCCGCCGGCTCCCCCGGCGCCGGGACGGTCCGGTAGGCCGCAGCGGGCCGAGGGGTCGTCCCCGGGGATCCCGCGCGATCCCGCGCGATCCCGCGCCGACGGCTTCCCACGGTCGGGTTTCCATTGAGCGGCAAGCCCCTGGGAGCGGCCGGAACTCCCCGAGCATGCTCGCCGACGCCCCGCAGCGCCCCGCCACCGACGGCGGAGGTGCAGCCGTGTTCCGGAGGAGTCGACGTGGACCCCCGCACCCTGACATCGCGCACCCCACCCACCCCTGCCCCCGCCACCGGGCCCGCCGGCTCGTCCCGGCTCGTGCCCCTGGTCTGCTGGGCGGCGCTGGCCACGGACGGCTACGACCTGTTCGCCTACGGCGCCACCCTGCCCTCGATCATCGCCGGCCCGCCCTGGCACGTCGGCGCCGCCGCCGGTGGCGCCGTCGGCAGCCTCGCCCTGGTCGGCGTGCTCCTCGGCTCGCTCGTGGCCGGCACCCTCACCGACGTGCTGGGCCGCCGCCGGCTCGTGCTGGCCTGCACCACCCTGCTGTCGGTGGCGATGGCGCTCAGCGCGCTGGCCCCGACGTTCGCCCTGTTCGGCGCCGCCCGCTTCGTCACCGGCATCGGCATCGGCGGCCTGCTGCCCACGGCGATCGCGCTGGCCAGCGAGTCGGCCGACCCCCGCTACCGCTCCCGCGTGCTCGGCGCGGTCCTCACCGGGCCGGCCGTCGGGGGCGTCCTCGCCGCCCTCGCCGCCCTCGTGCTGCTGCCCGAGCACGGTTTCAGGGCCGTCTACCTGCTCGGCGCGGCGCCGCTCGTCCTCGTCGTGCCGCTCGCGGCCGTCGTGCTGCGGGAGAGCCCGGAGTTCCTCGCCGCCCGCGCCGGCGGTGGGGAACGGCCCGCCGCCGGCGCGGGGGCCGCCGTGGCCGGGCTGTTCCGCGGTGGCACCACCCCCGGCACCCTCGGGTTGTGGGTGGTGAACCTGTGCAGCCTGCTGGCGACGTTCGGGTTCTCCACGTGGCTGCCGCAGATCATGCGCTCGGCCGGGTTCGAGCTGGGCTCGGCGATCTCGTTCCTGCTCGTCTACAACGCGGGTGCGATCGCGGGCACGCTGCTGGCGGCGGCGCTGGCCGAGCGGCTGGGCGCCAAGGTGATGGTGCTCACCGGTTTCGCGACGGCCGCCGCGGCGCTGCTGGTGCTGGCGACGACACCCCCGGGCTGGGCGCTGCTGCTGCTCGTGGCGGTCACCGGTTTCGGCGGCCTCGGCACCCAGAACATGATCAACGACCACGTGGCCGGGTTCTACCCCGCGCGGCTGCGCGCCACCGGTCTCGGCTGGGCCCTCGGCGTCGGACGCCTGGGGGCCATCGCCGGCCCGACCTACGGCGCGGTCCTCGTGGGTGCCGGCGCATCCATCACCGCGGCCGCCCTGGCCTTCGCCGTCCCCGTGGTCGTCGGTGCGGCCGTCATGGCGAGCGTGCCGCGCCGCAGCCCCGCCGCGGTGGCCGGACCGGCGGGACCGGCGAGCAGGTAGCACCCGCAGCCGCAGACCCCGCGGCGCGGAACACCGCAGCACGAGACCCGCACCAGGAAACCCCTGCCCGGGAGCTCCTCCGCTCCCCGACCCGGAAGAGGAACCCATGACGCACCCTGCGACCCGACAGCCGGCCCCCCGTGCGGCGGTGCGGCGATGAGGCTCGTCGGATACCGGCTGCCCGGCGGCGACGACGTCCGCGTCGGCGACCTCGTCGACGCACCGGCCGGCACCGGCGCGGACGCCCCGGGCGGCCTCGTCGTCCCCGTCACCACCGTGCGGGACTTCTGGCTCGATCCCCGCGCGCACGTCGCGGCGGCCCGCAGCGCCGGCACCACCGGTGCGCTGCCCGTCGAGCGGGTGGAACTCCTCCCGCTCGTCCCGCCCTCGGCGCGCGTGCTGTGCATCGGGCTGAACTACCGCGCGCACGCCGCCGAGGGTGGTTTCACCCCGCCGCCGCACCCGACGATCTTCGGGCGGTGGACGGCCTCCCTCACCGCCGGCGGGGTGCCCGCCCCCGTGCCGGCCGGTGAGGCGGGCCTGGACTGGGAGGGCGAGGTGCTCGCCTACGTCGCCGAGACCATCGCCGACGCGGACGCGGACACCGCCCGCGCCGCCGTGCTGGGGTACTCCACGTTCAACGACCTCACCGCCCGCCGCGCCCAGAAGCTGACCGCGCAGTGGACCCTGGGCAAGAACGGCGACCGCTCCGGACCCACCGGACCCCTCGTGCCGGCCGACGAGGTCGGCGACCTGCGCGAGGGCCTGGCGGTGCGCACCCGCGTCAACGGCGAGCTCGTGCAGGACGGCAACACCCGCGACATGATCTTCGAGGTCGGCGAGATCCTCTCCCTGGTCTCGCGCACGTTCACGCTGCACCCGGGTGACGTCGTGGCCACCGGCACCCCCGACGGGGTGGGTTACGTCCGCACCCCGCCGTGGCTGCTGCAGCCCGGTGACGTCGTCGAGGTCGACGTGGAGCGGCTCGGGGTGCTGCGCACCCCGATCGTCGACGCCGGCGGGAGGAAGGGCGCGTGACCGCACCACCGCAGGTCCCCGCCGGCGTCCCCGTGCTCATCGCCGGCGGTGGCCCCGCCGGCCTGGCCGCCGCCCTGGAACTGGCCCACCACGGCATCGCCAGCCTCGTCGTGGAACCGCGCACGACCGTCGACGCCGACCGCCCGCGCGCCAAGACGACGAACGCCCGCACCATGACGCACCTGCGCCGCTGGGGCATCGCGGACCGGTTGCGCGCCGCGGCCCCGCTACCGGTGTCGTACGCGCAGGACGTGGTGTTCTGCTCCACCCTGCTGGGCCGGGAGGTGTTCCGCTTCACCGACGCCTTCCAGCTGTCGGCGCTGCGACCCGCGCCGCACCCCGAACACGGCCAGCAGGTGCCGCAACCGGTGGTGGAGGAGGTGCTGCGCGAGGCCGTGCGCGCCAGCGCCGCGGCGCAGCTGCTGCTCGGCGCGCGGGTCACGGGGCTGGGCCAGGACGGCGACGGCGTGGCGGTGCGGGTCGGCACCGCCGACGGGGCGATGCACACCGTCCGCGCCCGGTACGTGCTCGGCTGCGACGGCAGTTCCGGCGTGGTGCGCCCCGCCGTCGGCGCCCGCTACGAGGGCGGCTCCGGCGCGCGGCCGAACCTCAGCGTGCTGTTCCGCGCCCCTGGGCTGGCCGAGCGGGTGCCGAGCGGGCCGGCCGTGCAGCACTGGGTGCTGGCCCCCGGGGCGGCCGGCCTGGTGGGGCGCGCGGACCTGGCGGACACCTGGTGGGCGATCCTGCAGGGCGTCGACGACCCGGCCTCGGTGGACGTCCCGGCCGCGCTGCGCGCCCTCGTCGGCGACCCGCGCCTGGACCCGGAGGTCGTCGCGACCGACCCGTGGACGGCGCGGATGCTGCTGGCCGACCGCTACCGCGCCGGCCGGGTCCTGCTCGTCGGCGACGCCGCGCACCTCAACCCGCCGTGGGGCGGTCACGGGTACAACACGTGCGTCGGCGACGCGGTCAACGTGGCGTGGAAACTGGCCGGGGTGCTGCAGGGCTGGGCCGGTGAGGACCTGCTGGACTCCTACGAGGCGGAACGGCGGCCGGTGGCCGCGCGCACCATCGCCGACGCCGCCGCGAACGACCGCTTCCTCGCCACGGCCTGGGCCGACGCGCGCCTCGGCGCCGACGGCGCGGACGCCGACGCGCTGCGGGCGCGGACGGCGATCGCGCTCGAGGCCAAGCGCAGCGAGTTCCACAGCCTCGGGCTCGTCCTCGGCTACTCCTACGCCTCCTCCCCGGTCGTCGTCGACGACGGCTCGCCGCTGCCCAAGGAGGACCCGGTGCAGTACTCCCCCTCGGCCCGCCCCGGCTGCCTGCTGCCGCACCGCTGGCTGCGCGACGGTTCCTCCGTCTACGACCGGCTCGGCCGCGGTTTCACCCTGCTCGCCGTCGGCGACGCGCCGGCGGACCCGGCGGAGGTCGTGCGCGCGAGCTCGCCCGGCCCGTCCGGCGCGGTGCCGCTGGACGTCGTCCGCCTGGGGGAGCAGGACCTCGAACCGGGGTCGGCGCCGCTGCCGGAGTCCTGGGAGGCGCCGCTGCTGCTGGTGCGACCGGACCAGCACGTCGCCTGGCGCGGGGACCGGCTCGCCGACCACGCCCCGGCGCTGCTGCGGGCGGTGGGCCGGTGA
>NZ_BAABIL010000417.1:0-3914 GCF_039542765.1 Kineococcus glutinatus | reverse complement strand
CTCCTCGCTGCGGTGGTGCCCAGGCGCCCGGTCAGCTGCGCGCGGCGGTGAGGAACCGGTCGTAGCCGGACTCCTCCAGGACGTCGGCCAGCTCCGGGCCACCCTGCTCGGCGACGCGGCCGTCGACGAAGACGTGCACGAAGTCGGGCGTGATGTAGCGCAGGATGCGCGTGTAGTGGGTGATGAGCAGCACCCCGACGTCGGTGGCCTGCCGCACCCGGTTGACGCCCTCGGAGACCACCTTCAGCGCGTCCACGTCGAGGCCGGAGTCGGTCTCGTCGAGGATCGCGAACTTCGGCTTCAGCAGCTCCAGCTGCAGGATCTCGTGGCGCTTCTTCTCCCCGCCGGAGAAACCCTCGTTGACGTTGCGCTCGGCGAAGGAGGCGTCCATCCGCAGGCCCTCCATCGCGGTGCGCACCTCCTTGACCCAGGTGCGCAGCTTCGGGGCTTCCCCGTCGACGGCGGTCTTGGCGGTGCGCAGGAAGTTCGACACCGTGACGCCGGGGACCTCCACCGGGTACTGCATCGCCAGGAACAGCCCTGCACGGGCGCGCTCGTCGACGCTCATCTCCAGCACGTCGGCACCGTCGAGGGTGACCGAGCCGCCGGTGACGGTGTACTTGGGGTGCCCGGCGATGGAGTACGCCAGCGTCGACTTGCCCGAACCGTTCGGACCCATGATCGCGTGGGTCTCGCCGGAGCGGATCGTCAGGTCGACGCCGCGCAGGATCTCCTTGCTGCTGCCGTCAGCCTCCTCGACGCCGACGTGCAGGTCGCGGATCTCCAGAGTGGCCATCAGTTCTCCTCCGCCGTGGCGGCGTCGCGGGTGGTCGTGCCCGCGGCGGCGGGCATCGTGGTCTGCAGCTCGGTCTCGATGGTGGCCAGCAGCCGTTCCTGCAGCGCCGGCACGCCGATGCGCTGGATGACGTCGGCGAAGAAGCCGCGCACCACCAGGCGGCGGGCCTCGGCCTCGGCGATGCCGCGCGCCTGCAGGTAGAACAGCTGCTCGTCGTCGAAACGGCCCGTGGCGCTGGCGTGCCCGGCGCCGACGATCTCGCCGGTCTCGATCTCCAGGTTGGGCACCGAGTCCGCGCGGGCGCCGTCGGTGAGGACGAGGTTGCGGTTGAGCTCGTAGGTCTCGGTGCCCTCGGCGGCGGCGCGGATGAGGACGTCGCCGATCCACACCGCGCGGGCGGTCTCCCCCTGCAGGGCGCCCTTGTACTCCACGTAGCTCTTGCAGCTGACCGGCTCGTGGTCGACGAAGAGGCGGTGCTCCAGGTGCTGGCCGGCGTCGGAGAAGTACAGACCCAGCAGCTGCGCGTCGCCGCCGGCTGCGGCGTAGCGCACGTTCGTGGACAGGCGCACCACGTCACCGCCGAGGCTGACGGCGAAGTGCTTGACGGTCGCGTCGCGGCCCACGACGACGTCGTGCTGGCCGACGTGGACGCTGCCGGCCTGCCACTCCTGCAGCGTGACGAAGGTCAGCTGCGCGCCGTCGCCGACGCGCACCTCCACGCCGCCGCGGTGCTGGCCGGTGCCCACGTGGTCCAGGACGACGGTGGCGCGGCTGTGCGCGCCGGCCTCCACGACGAGGTGGCCGGAGCTGGTGCCCCCGTCGGCGCGCAGCGTGAGCAGCACGGGCTCGTCGAGCTCGGCCTCGGGGCGGATGCGCACCAGGTGGGCGGTGCGGGTGGCGCCCCAGGCGGCGGCGGCCACCCGGTCCCCGGGCAGGAAGGCCGTGCCGGCGCCGAGCTCGGCGGTGGCGCCGCTGCGGTGCTCCACGCCCTCGGGTGCGCTGACCTCCAGCACCGCCTCGCCGGAGTCGGCGCCGGCGGCGAACAGCGCGCCCAGGCGCTCGGTGGGGCTGAAGCGCCAGTCCTCCTCCCGGCCCGAGGGCAGCGGGAAGTCGGCGACGTCGAAGGACGTGCGGCGGGCGGCGCGGCTGGCGTCGGGCACCCCGGGACCGCCGTGGCTGTGGGCGCGCTGGGTCGCCCCGGGCGCGTCGGCCACCGGCCCGCGGTCGCCGGCCTGGTTCTCCTCGACCACGGTCATCAGCCGACGGCCCCTTCCATCTGCAGCTCGATCAGGCGGTTCAGCTCCAGCGCGTACTCCATGGGCAGCTCCCGGGCCACCGGCTCGATGAAGCCGCGCACGATCATGGCCATCGCCTCGTCCTCGGCCATGCCGCGGCTCATGAGGTAGAAGAGCTGGTCGTCGCTCACCTTGGAGACGGTCGCCTCGTGCCCCATGACGACGTCGTCCTCGCGCACGTCGACGTAGGGGTAGGTGTCCGAGCGGCTGATGGTGTCCACCAGCAGCGCGTCGCAGCGCACCGTCGAGCGGGAGTGGTGCGCGCCCTCGTGGACCTGGATCAGGCCCCGGTAGGAGGTGCGCCCACCGCCGCGGGCGATGGACTTGGACACGATGGAGGAGGCGGTGTGCGGGGCGGCGTGCACCATCTTCGCGCCGGCGTCCTGGTGCTGGCCCTCCCCCGCCATCGCGATCGACAGCGTCTCGCCCTTGGCGTGCTCGCCCATGAGGTAGACGGCCGGGTACTTCATCGTCACCTTGGAGCCGATGTTGCCGTCGATCCACTCCATGGTGGCGCCGGCGGCGGCGGTGGCCCGCTTGGTGACGAGGTTGTACACGTTGTTGGACCAGTTCTGGATGGTCGTGTACCGGACGCGCGCGTCCTTCTTCACCACGATCTCCACGACCGCCGAGTGCAGCGAGTCGGACTGGTAGATGGGCGCGGTGCAGCCCTCGACGTAGTGCACGTAGGAGCCCTCGTCGGCGATGATCAGCGTCCGCTCGAACTGGCCCATGTTCTCGGTGTTGATGCGGAAGTAGGCCTGCAGCGGGATGTCGACGTGCACGCCCGGGGGCACGTAGATGAACGACCCGCCGGACCACACCGCGGTGTTGAGCGAGGCGAACTTGTTGTCCCCGGTGGGGATGACGGTGCCGAAGTACTCCTTGAAGAGCTCCTCGTGCTCGCGCAGGCCGGTGTCGGTGTCGACGAAGATGACGCCCTTGGCCTCCAGGTCCTCGCGGATCTGGTGGTAGACGACCTCCGACTCGTACTGCGCGGCGACCCCGGCGATGAGGCGCTGCTTCTCCGCCTCGGGGATGCCCAGGCGGTCGTAGGTCTCGCGGATGTCGGCGGGCAGCTCGTCCCAGCTGGTGGCCTGCTTCTCCGTGGAGCGCACGAAGTACTTGATGTTGTCGAAGTCGATGCCCGACAGGTCCGAGCCCCAGTCCGGCATCGGCTTGCGGTCGAAGAGCCGCAGCGCCTTCAGCCGCAGCTTCAGCATCCACTCCGGCTCGCCCTTCTTGGCCGAGATGTCGCGCACGACGTCCTCGGACAGCCCGCGGCGGGCCGAGGCGCCGGCGACGTCGCTGTCGGCCCAGCCGTAGCGGTAGCGGCCCAGGCCCTCCAGCTCGGGAGGGGTCGTGGTGGTCATCGTCGGTGTCCTTCCGTCGTCGGACGGCTCCTCCCGGGCGTCGCCCGGGACGGGGTGGTGCTGGGGGTGGTGCTGGGGGTCGTGCTGCCCGCGGCCGGGCGCGGGACGTTCTCGGGGGTGGCGGGCCCCTGCGGGGCCCTGTCGTCCGGGACGTGGGAGGTGCAGACGTGGTCGCCGTGGGCCAGGGTCGCCAGCCGCTGCACCCGGGTGCCCAGCACCCGGGCGAAGGCCCGCGCCTCCGCCTCGCACAGCTGCGGGTAGCGCTCGGCCACCCGCTGCACGGGGCAGTGCCCCTGGCACAACTGCATCCCCTCCGCAGCTGTTCCGGTGCCCACCGGGCGGGCCGAGGCAGCGTAGCCCTCCGCGGCCAGCGCCGTCGCCAGCGCCCGCACCCGCGCCGGGACGTCCGCGCCGGCACCGGCCACCGCCTGGGACAGGCGGGCCTCCAGG
>NZ_BAABIL010000416.1:0-4286 GCF_039542765.1 Kineococcus glutinatus | reverse complement strand
CGAGCGGCGCGCGCGGGGCGGTCCGGCGCGCGCTCGGCCGCCGCGGCCGCCGCCGCGGGCATCATGTGCCCATGAGGGGACGCGTGCTGGTGGTCGACGACGACACGGCGCTCGCCGAGATGCTCGGCATCGTGCTCCAGGGGGAGGGGTTGGAGACGCGCTTCTGCGCCGACGGCGACAGCGCCCTGGAGACGTTCCGGCGCACGCGCCCGGACCTGGTGCTGCTCGACCTGATGCTCCCGGGCCGCGACGGCATGGAGGTCTGCCGCCTCATCCGCGCCGAGTCGGGCGTGCCCATCGTCATGCTGACCGCCAAGAGCGACACGGTCGACGTGGTCCTCGGCCTGGAGGCCGGTGCCGACGACTACGTGGTCAAGCCGTTCAAGCCCAAGGAGCTGGTGGCGCGGGTGCGGGCGCGGCTGCGCGGTGCGGGCGACCACCCGCCGGAGACGCTGCGCATCGGGGACCTGACCATCGACGTGGCCGGGCACACCGTCAAGCGGGAGGGGCGGGCGCTGTCGCTGACGCCCCTGGAGTTCGAGCTCCTCGTCACGCTGGCCCGCCGCCCGTGGCAGGCGTTCACGCGCGAGGTGCTGCTGGAGCAGGTGTGGGGCTACCGGCACGCGGCCGACACCCGCCTGGTCAACGTGCACGTGCAGCGGCTGCGCTCCAAGATCGAGCGCGACCCCGAGCACCCCGAGATCGTCGTGACGGTCCGCGGCGTGGGGTACCGGGCCGGTCCGCTGTGAGCCCCCCTGCCCCGGCGCGCGCCCGCCGGGGCGTGGGCGGGGCGGTGGGCCGGCGTGCGGCGGGTGCGGTGCTGCGCGCGGTGCGCGGCTGCGGCCAGCGCTGGCGCTCGTCCCTGCAGCTGCGCGTCGTCGTCCTGACCACGGCCCTGTGCCTGGCCGTCATCGGCGGTGTCGGCTCCTTCCTCCTCGACGGCATCGGCGACGGCCTGCTCGCCGAGCGCCAGCGCGCCGCCATGGCGGACGCCGCGCGCGGGGCCCGCACGGCGCAGGCGCAGTTCGACGCGGCGAGCACGAGCAGCGTCGCGGAGGTGGACCAGCTCGCCGGTGACGTGGTCTCGCAGCTGGAGGGCGCGGGTCCGGACCGCGTGCGCGGGGTGCTGCTGCTGCGCTCCTGGGACCGGGCCGTCGACGGCGCGGTCGTGCCGGACCTGGGCTCGGAGGGGCTGTCCGCCACGGACGTGCCCGCGGCGCTGCGCCGGGCCGTGACGCAGCACCAGCAGGAGCAGCACCTGCAGATCGCGGCGCTGGGCGCCGGGGGGGACCCGGCGCTCGTGGTGGGCTCGACGGTCACCCTGCCCCGGGCGGGTGCGTACGAGCTGTACTTCGTCTACTCCCTGGCCAACGAGCAGCGGACCCTGGACCTGGTGCGCACCACGTTCCTCGGCGGTGGCATCGCCCTGGTCGTGCTCATCGCCGCGGTGGCGTGGTTCGTGGCCCGGGTGGTGCTGGAGCCGGTGCGGCAGGCCGCGGGCACCGCCGAGCGCCTCACCTCCGGTCGCCTGGAGGAGCGGATGCCGGTGCGCGGCAACGACGAGCTGGCCCGGCTGGCGCGGGCGTTCAACGAGATGGCGGTGGGCATGCAGCAGCACATCGGGCAGCTGGAGGAGCTGTCGCGGCTGCAGCGGCGGTTCGTCTCCGACGTCAGCCACGAGCTGCGGACGCCGCTGACGACGATCCGGATGGCGGGGGAGGTGCTGCACGACGCCCGCGCGGACTTCGACCCGGCGGTGGCGCGCTCGGCGGAGCTGCTGCAGACGCAGCTGGACCGCTTCGACACCTTGCTGGCGGACCTGCTGGAGATCAGCCGCTTCGACGCGGGGGCGGCGGCGCTGGAGGCGGAGCCGGTCGACGTGCGGTCCGTCGTGGCCCGGGCCATCGGTTTCGCGGGGCCGCTGGCGGAGAGCCGCGGCAGCGAGCTGCGGGTGTCGTGGCCCGCGGTGGCCTGCCCGGCGGAGGTCGACACCCGCCGCATCGAGCGGGTGCTGCGCAACCTGGTCGGCAACGCGGTGGAGCACGGTGAGGGCCGGCCCATCGAGATCGTGGTGGTGGGCGACGAGGCGGCCGTGGCGGTGGGCGTGCGCGACCACGGCGTGGGGCTGGCGGCCGACGACCTGCCCCGCGTCTTCGACCGGTTCTGGCGCGCGGACCCGGCGCGGGCGCGCACGACGGGCGGCAGCGGGCTCGGGCTGGCGATCTCCCTGGAGGACACGCGGCTGCACGGCGGCTGGCTGCAGGTGTGGGGCGAGCCGGGGCGGGGCTGCCACTTCGTGCTCACCCTGCCCCGCCGGGCGGGGGCGGTGCTGGTCTCCTCACCGCTGCCGGTGGTGCCGGTGGAGTTCCGCGAGCCGGTGGCTGCGCTGCCGGCCCCGCCGTCCGAGGGCGGCCGCGGACCGGCCGCCGGGCGGGGCTGAGCGCCGGTGACCGTCCCCCGCCGGACCGCGACGCGCGCGCTGCTGCTCGCGGCGCTGGCCGCCGGCGGCGCCGGGTGCGGTCGGCTGCCGACGTCGGGTCCGGTGGTGAGCGGCCCGAGGCTGGCCGACGACCCGCGCTTCGGTCTGCTGCAGGTCATCCCCGAGGGGCCGGTGCCGGGGGCGACGCCCGTGCAGGTGGTCAGCGGTTTCCTGCGCGCGGGGGGCACGGCCGACGACGACCACGCCGTGGCGCGGTCCTTCCTGACGGCGGCCGCCGCGGAGCGCTGGTTGCCGGACGCCTCGACGACGGTGTGCGCGCAGACCCCGTCGGTGGTGCAGGACGGTGCGGACGCGGCCGGGCAGGCGGTGCCGGGACCGCAGGCCGCGGGGGCGGACGCCCCGGTCGCGGTGGTGCTCGACGCGGAGGTCGTGGCGCTGGTCGACGGGCACGGCCGCTACGAGGACCGGTCGTCGGGCTCGCGGGCGGTGGTGCGGGTGGTGCTGCGCCGCGAGCGCGGGCAGTGGCGCATCGACGAGCTGCCCGACGGCATCCTCATCAGCGCCCTGGACGCCTCCCGGACGTTCCGGGCGTTCCCGCTGTCCTTCGCCGCCGCCGACGGCAGCCTGCTGGTCCCGGAGGTGCGCTGGTTCGCCTACGGCCCGGCCACGGCGACCCGCATCGTCCGGGAGTTGCTGGCGGGCCCTTCCCCGTGGCTGGCGCCGGCGGTGGTGACGGGCGCCCCGCCGGGCACGCGGTTGCGGCTGGGGTCGGTGCCCGTGGCGGGGGGCGTGGCGGTGGTGGAGCTGACGGACGGGGCGCTGGCCACGACACCGCAGGAACGCCGCCTGCTGCTGTCGCAGCTGCGCGCCGTCCTGGGGCGGCTGCCGGGCGTGGAGGACGTGCGCGTCACGGTGCGCAACGCGGAGCTGTCGGGACCTTCGCCGGGCGGTGACGTGCCCACCACCCGGCCCCGGGACGAGCGGATGCTGGTGCTGACCGGTTCGGGGGTCGCGCGCTACGACGGTGGCGAGCTGCGGTCGGCCCTGGTGGTCGGTTCCGGTGCCGCCGACCTGTCGCACCCGGCGGTGTCCCCGGTGGGTGGCCCGGTCGCGTTCCTGGCCGCCGCCGGGCGTCAGCTGCAGCTGCAGCAGCCGGGCGGGCCCGCGGTGGTGGCGCTGACGGCGGGCTCGGTGCTGCTGCCGCCGAGCGTCGATCCCGCCGGCTGGGTGTGGACGGGGACGGCAGCGGGGCTGCTCGTGGTGCGCGCCGCGGTGCCGGCTGCGGCGCCGGTGGCGGTGCAGGGGCCCGCGGAGGGGTTCGGGGGCGCCGTGACCCGGGTGCGGGTCTCCCGCGACGGCACCCGCGCGGTGGTCGTCACGACCGGTGCCGGTGGTGCGCCGGCGGTGGCCGTGCACGGTGTGCAGCGGGACGAGCGCGGTCGCCCGCTGCGGTTGGCGGCGGCCGGTCCGGTGCTGGCGCCCGGTGTGGTGGCCGTCCTGGACGCCGCCTGGCTGGGCGCCGACCACGTGGCGCTGCTCGTGCGCCGCGCGCGGGAGGTGGACCCGCGGCCGGTGCTGGCGCAGGTCGGCGGGCCGGTGCGGTTGCTGCCGCCGGTGCCGGGTGCGGTGTCGGTGGCGGCGGGGGAGGCGGAGCGGGGGGTGGCCGTGGGCACGGCGGACGGCCGGGTGCTGGTGCGCAGCGGGGCGGACTGGGTCCCCGTCACGGACGGGCGCTACCCGGCCTACCCGGGGTGAGGGCCGCCCCCGCGGCGGGGCGTGCACACCGCCCGCGGGCCGCGGGCCGCGTCCACAGCCGGCGGCGGCCCGCTGTGGCGCCGGCCGCCCG
>NZ_BAABIL010000415.1:0-5896 GCF_039542765.1 Kineococcus glutinatus | reverse complement strand
GACTTGCCGGCACCGGAGTACCCGATGACGGCGAGCACCTCGCCCTCCTCGACGTCGAGGCTGACGTCGTCGACGGCGAGGAGCGGGGCGCCACCGGGGCCCTGGTACCGCTTGGTGACGTGCTCCAGCTGGACGATCGCGGCCACGGTCAGCCGGCCGCCTTCGCGGCCTTCGCGTCCTCCTCGACCTCGGCGAGGTCGGCCTGCAGCGTCGCCGCGTCGGTGTCGCGCACGACCGCCTCCGGGTAGCCCTCGGTGAACTCCGCCTGCACGGCCGGGTCGTGGAACAGCTCGGCGAGCTGCAGGTAGGTCTCGTTCGCGGCGTCGTCCTTGCGGGCGGCGAAGATGTTGACGTACGGGGCCGCGGAGTCGCTGGCGGGGTCGTCGGAGTAGACGATGTCGTCGGTGGAGAGGTTCGCGGCGGTGGCGTAGTTGTTGTTCACGACCGCGCCCGCGGCCGAACCGCTCTGCAGCGCGTTCGCGGTCTGCGAGGCGTCGACGGGGATGACCTCGACCTTCGCGGACTCGATGTCGTCGACGGTGGAGAACGCGGTGCCACCACCGGAGAGGGTCAGCAGGCCCGCCGCCTGCAGCACGAGCAGCCCGCGCGCCTCGTTGATGGCGTCGTCCGGGATGGCGATCTTCGCGCCCTGCGGGAACTGCGCGGCGTCGTCCACGGTGGTGGAGTACAGCGGCAGCGGGTAGACGGCCGTGGCGCCGATGGGCTGGATGTCGTCGTCGGCCGTGACGTTGTAGTCGGCCAGGTACTGGATGTGCTGGAACTGGTTGAGGTCGATCTCGCCCTGCGCCAGCGCCGGGTTGGGCAGGCTGTAGTCGGAGAAGTTGACCAGCTCCACGTCCACGCCGAGCCGCTCCCTGGCCAGGGACACGTAGGTCTCCCAGTACGGGATGGCCTTGTCCGCCACGCCGATCCGGACGCTCTGGGCCGCACCGCCGGCCGCGGTGGTCGTCGTGGTGTCCTCACCGCCGCGGACGAGGAGGGCGACCACGACACCGACCGCGACGACGGCCGCGGCGACGGCCGCCAGCAGGGGCCCGCGCCGCTTGGGCTTGTCGGGCAGGACGGGGCTGGACTGCTCGGACACTGGTTCTCCTCGTGGTGCCGGGCCCGCACCCGGTGCGGTGCGGGCGGGGAAGCGCGCAGGTGCCGGTCCGGCGCGCGCGGTGGGGCCGGGGTGGTGCCCTCGCACGGTCCGCCGCCGGGGGCCGGACCGGATCGGGCGGGTCAGCGGCCCGGACAGCCGCGGCGCACCGCGCCCCGCCCGAGCGGACGGCAGCGGCGGGGCAGGTGCGGGAACTGCATGGTCGGTCCTCCCGGGACACCGGTCCCGGCACCGCCGGGTCGCACGCTTGCGAGGCGGTCGCCTCGCCGGGCTTTCACCTGGAGCACCCCACCGCGGAACGAGGGTTGCCGGTCAGCAAGCCAGGGCTTGTCGCTGACGCTCGATGCCGGGATCGAGGATAACCAGGGGTCCGTGAACGGTCAAAGACCGGGCAGGGCGCAGCGGCCCACCGGCGGCACCTCGCCGCTGGGCCGCCGGCCGGGGCGCCGGCTCAGCGGGGCGGCACCCAGCGGCGCGCCCGCCCGTCCCAGTGCATCAGCGGCGGGGCGCCCTGCGCGGGCACCGGCGGGGCGGGCCCGTCGTCGGCGTGCGCGGGCCCGCCGCGTTCGTCGCGGTGCCGCGCGAGGGAGCGGCCGGACAGGCGCAGCGGTGCCGTGCCGACGACCTCGAGGCGGCCGTCCCGCGCGAGCTGGCGCACGCGCGAGGGCGACAGGCCGAGGAAGCCGGCGGCTTCGGCGACGGTGACAGCGCCGTCCGGCGCTGCGGTGCTCCCCGCCCCGCCGTCGACGGCGGGAGGGGTGTCGGTGGTGGCGGCGGGAGTGGTCTCTCGGACGTCGGGCGACGGCACACGTGCATGGTGCCCGTCCCGGCCCGCCGGGGCCACCTTGTCCCCGCTCCCCCGGTGGCGCAGGCTCGGGGCCATGACCGCGCCCGCGAGCACCGCGCCCACGAGCACCGCGCCCGCCCACCCGTCCGGTGCCGTCGCGATCGGCGGCCCCGAGGGCGTGCTCGGCGACGAGGACGTGGCCGCGTTCGTCACCGGGCAGGTGGCCGGGCTCGACCTCGACGGGCGCAGCCTCTGCGTCCTGGTGCCCGACGGGACCCGCAGCTGCCCGCTGCCGCTGCTGCTGCGGGCCGTGCACGCCGCCGCGCACGGCCGCGCGAGCCGGCTGACGGTGCTGCTCGCGCTGGGGACCCACGCCGCCATGGGCGAGGAGGAGATCGCCCGCCACCTCGGGTTCTCCCCCGGCGCGCTGGCGGCGACCTACCCCGGCACCACCGTGCTGAACCACGAGTGGTGGGACCCGGCGACGTTCGCCTCGGTCGGCACCGTCCCCGCGGCGCGGCTGGCGGAGCTGTCGGAGGGCCGGCTGGTGCGCGACGTCGACGTGCGGCTCAACCGCGCGGTCGTCGAGCACGACGTGACGCTCGTCGTGGGCCCGGTGTTCCCCCACGAGGTCGTCGGGTTCTCCGGCGGCGACAAGTACCTGTTCCCCGGGGTGGCGGCGAAGGAGGTCATCGACGTCTCGCACTGGCTCGGGGCCCTGATCAGCAGCTCGGAGATCATCGGCACCCGCGGCACGACACCCGTGCGGGCCCTCATCGACGAGGCCGCCTCCCTCGTACCCGGTGAGCGGCACGCGCTGTGCGTGGTGGCGCAGTCCGGGACGGGCGCGCTGCACGCCGCGGCGTTCGGGACGCCGCAGGCCGCGTGGGCCGCCGCCGCGGACGTCTCCGCCCGGGCCCACGTGCGCTACCTCGACGCGCCCGTGCCCCGGGTGCTGTCGCTGGTGCCGGAGAAGTACCAGGACATGTGGACCGGCGCCAAGGGCTTCTACAAGGTGGAACCCGTCGTCGCCGACGGCGGCCAGGTCGTCCTCTACGCCCCGCACATCCGCGAGATCTCGCGGATGCACCCGCAGATCCTCGACATCGGGTACCACTGCCGCGACTACTTCGTGAAGCAGTGGGACCGGTTCCGGCACCTGCCCTGGGGCGACCTGGCGCACTCCACGCACCTGCGCGGCGCGGGCACGTTCGACGAGGTGCACGGGGAGCGCTGCCGGGTGACGGTGACCCTGGCCACCGCCATCCCCGAGGAGGTCGTGCGGGCGGCGAACCTGGACCACCTCGACCCGGCCGAGGTGGACGTCGACGCCTGGTCGCGCGAGCCGGGGACCCTCGTCGTGCCGCAGGCCGGCGAGGTGCTGCACCGGCTGCGCCGCCGCTGAGGACCGCCCGCCGCACCGGGGGCCCGGGCCGTTACTGGCGCAGCCGGAACCAGGTGGTCTTGCCGGCCTCGGTCACGTCCACGCCCCAGCGCTCGCTGAGCAGGTCGACGAGGGCGATGCCGCGGCCGTGCTCGGCGTCGGGACCGGCCTGGTCGGCGATCGGGGACTGCACGCTGCCGTCGCTGACGGCCACCGTCATCCCGGCGGTGCCGTCGCACTCGACGCGCATGGCGACCGGCGGCGCGCCGTGCACGACGGCGTTGGTGACGAGCTCGCTGACGAGGAGCTGCGCCTCGTCGAGGACCCGTGACTGGTGCACCTGGCAGTCCGCCTCGTGGAGGAAGGACCGCGCGCGGCCGGGGGCCTGCGCGTCCATGGGCAGGGTCAGCTCCGCCGGCGCCGTCACGTCACACACGGGGACATCCTCCCCGGACGCCGCCCGGACGGCGACGCGAGGGGGCCGCCGCCGGGCCGGTCAGGGCGCGGTGAGCACCACGGGGCCGTCGTCGGTGACGGCGACGGTGTGCTCGACGTGCGCGGCCCGGCGGCCCTCGATCGCCACGACCGACCAGCCGTCCTTCGCCTTGCGGTAGCGGCTGCCGCCGGCGATGAGCATCGGCTCGATGGCCAGCGTGGTGCCCGGCAGGAGCCGGTGCCCGGCGGCACCGGGCATCGGGCAGTTCGGCACGAACGGCGGCTCGTGCATGCTGCGGCCGATGCCGTGCCCCCCGTGGTCGGGCAGGTGGGAGTAGCCGTGCCGGCGGGCGACGTCGTCGACGGCACGCGCCACGTCGAGCAGCGTGGCGCCCGGGCGGGCGGCGGCGATCCCCGCGGCCAGCGCCTCCTCCGTGGCGGCCACCAGCGCCTCGTCCTCCTCCCGGCGCTCCCCGACGTGGACGGTGACGGCCGAGTCGCCGTGCCAGCCGTCGAGGATCGCGCCGGCGTCGATGCTCAGCAGGTCCCCGTCGTCGAGGCGGCGGCCGGTGGGGCGGCCGTGCACGACGACCTCGTTGACGGACAGGCACAGCACGCCGTTGAAGGGCGTCGGCGCCCACGAGGGCGCGTAGCCCAGGAACGAGGGCAGCGCCCCGCCCTCGCGCAGGCAGGTCTGGGCGATCTCGTCGAGGTCGCGCAACCGGGCGCCGGGCACCGCGGCGGCGCGCACCGCCTGCAGGGTGCGGGCCACCAGGCGCCCCGCCTCGCGCATCGCGTCCAGCTCGGCGGAGGTGCGGACGGGGAAGGACGGCTCGGCGCTCACCCCTCCAGTATCGCCGCCGCGACCGCCCGGCATCGCCGCCGCGATCGCCGCACCGCGGCGGCCCGCCCGCCGCGCTCGCGCCGGCCGGTGGCCCGTGCTGCACTGGGGGGAAGTCCCCCGGGGGACGGCGCCGCCGCCGCAGGCGCCGCCTCCTGCGGTGCGGCGGTGTCGCCGGGCCCCGGTCCCGTCGTCCGACCGCCCGCTGGAGGTGCGCCGTGCCCGACCTCACCGATGACGACCGCCGCATCCACGACTACCTCGTGCAGTGGTACGGCAGCCGGCGCGGGGCGCTGTCCGCGCACGACGTCGCCGAGGCCACCGGCATCCCCTGCGCGGTGGTGTCCGCCGCCGCCGGCGTGCTGGCGGCGGCGGGGTGCGTGCGGACCTACCGCTCCCCCCGGTTGCACGGCGCCGAGCGCGAGGTGCTGTTCGTCGGGCTCGTCACCCCGCCGCAGCGCCCCCGCACCGTCGACCTGCGCGGCGCCGGGGCGCGGCCCGCCACCGGGTGGCCCGGCCCACCACCGCGGGCCGTCCCCACCTGAGGCGGTGGCGGTTCACCGGTGCCGCAACCCCCACCACGTCCCCGCGACGGCGGCCAGCGCCCCGAACGCCACCGCCGCGGCGAGCGCCCCGACGCGGTCCGCGGTCGAGGCCTGCGCGGAGGCGAAGGCCGCCAGCAGCGGGCCGGCCGGGGGCAGCCAGGGCACCGCCAGCGACAGCGCGCAGCCCCCGGTCACGACGAGCACCGCGGTGCCGGTGCGCACCCGCAGCGGCCGCGAGACCAGGCAGCCGAGACCGGTGCCCGCCCAGGCGCCCACCGCGTGCAGCAGCGCGAGCAGCGCCACGGTCGCGACCGGGTACGGGTGCGGGTTGGCCACCACCGCCCACAGCACCGAGACCGCCCCCAGCGCGGCGCCGACGAGCAGGGTCGTGGCGCACCAGGTGAGCTGGCGCCGCACCCCACCGCCGAGGCGCACGAGCGTGGCGTCCGCGAACGGCGGGCTCTCCGCGCCGGTGACCGCCCGGTGCAGCCAGGCGGTGACCGGCACGAGGATCGCGGCGGTCAGCGCGCCCGCCGCCACGGGTGGGCCGGCGTCGGTGGCGTAGAGGACGGCCAGCACGGCCAGGACGGCCAGCACCGGCGGCACGGCGCTCTGCCGGGCCAGGAGCAGGCGCAGGTGGTACCCGACGCCGCTCACGGCGCACCCCCGGGCAGCGGCGCCACCTCCAGGACCTCGCCGCCGCCGCCGAGCACCGCCGCCTGCGCGGCGTCCCGCTGCGCGGCGAGGACGACCACCTCGCGCACCGCGCCGCCGGCCGGCC
>NZ_BAABIL010000414.1:0-3208 GCF_039542765.1 Kineococcus glutinatus | reverse complement strand
CGCGAAGGAGCAGGCCAGCGCCGTCGCGGGGACCGCGAAGGAGCAGGCCAGCGCCGTCGCCGGGACCGCCAAGGAGCAGGCGGGCGCCGTCGTGGCGGAGGCCAAGGAGCACGCCCAGGACCTGCTGGGCGACCTGCGCCGCCAGATCGCCGAGCAGGGCGAGACCCAGCGCGACCGCCTGGCCACCGTGCTGCGCGAGGTCGCCGAGGAGTTCCAGGAGATGGCCGGCGCCAGCAGCCGCTCCGGCTACGCCGCGCAGCTCGTCCGCCAGTTCGGCGAGCGCGTGCAGACCTGGAGCACCCACATCGACGGGGCCGGCGCCTCCGACCTGCTGGACCAGACGCGCTCCTTCGCCCGCCGCAAGCCGGGGACGTTCCTGCTGGGCGCGCTAGCCGCGGGCATCCTCGCCGGCCGGGCCACCCGCAGCGCGACGGCGAACTCCTCGCGCACCTCCGACGCCCCCATCGGGCAGCGCGACACCACCCCCGAGGTCACCGCCCAGGCCCCCGCCGCCACCGTCGACCTCACGGTCTCGGAGCCGGCGTACGCCGGTGCCACGTACCCGACGACGGCGACCAGCGCCGTCGGCACCACCGGTGGCTACGACCAGGGCCACGGCGGTCAGCACACCTACGGCGAGCCGAACCTCACCGGGCAGAACCCGAACGAGGACCTCGTGCCCCGCCACATCGCGTCCGACGTCCCGTCGATCTCCAACGAGGGCCACACCGGCCCGTACCCGAGCGGGGGCCAGCAGTGAGCGGATCCCACCAGGTCGGCGACCCCGGCGTCACGGCGAACACGTCGGGCACCGGCTCCACCGGCGAGCGCTCGCTCGGCGAGATCGTCGGCAGCATCACGACCGAGTTCTCCACCCTCGTCCGCAAGGAGGTGGAGCTCGCCAAGACCGAGCTGCGCGAGGACGTCAAGAACGCGGGCAAGGGCGCGGGGATGTTCGCCGGGGCGGGCGTCGCCGGGCACGTGTTCCTCATCGCGCTGTCGGCGTTCCTCGTCATCGCGATCGGTGACGCGATCGGCTACGTCTGGTCCTCGCTCATCGTCACCGTCCTGTGGGCGGTCGCCGCCGCGGTGCTGGCGCTGCGCGGCAAGGCGGAGATGAAGAAGGTTCCCCCGCCGCTGGAGAAGACCACCATCACCCTGAAGGAGGACGTGCAGTGGGCGAAGCACCCGACGAGCTGAAGCGCGACATCGAGGAGACCCGCAGCTCGCTGACGGCCGACCTCGACGAGCTGACCGAGCGGCTCAGCCCCGGCAACATCGCCAACCGGCAGAAGGAGCGCGTCGTCGGACGCGTCACCGGGGTCAAGGACCGCATCATGGGCACCGCCCACGACGTCATGGGTTCCGCGCAGGACAAGATCTCCGGCGCGCAGGACTCGCTGTCCTCCGCGACGTCCGGCGCCCACGACAAGGTCTCCTCCGCGGCATCCGGGCTGGGGGGCAAGGTGTCCTCCGCCAAGGAGGGCACCCCCTCCGCCGGCGAGGCGACCAGCGCCGCCAAGGCGCGCGCCCAGGGCAACCCGATGGCCGCCGGCCTCATCGCCTTCGGCGTGGGCTGGCTCATCTCCTCCCTGGCGCCGGCGACCAAGACCGAGGCGAGGGTCACCGCCAAGGCGGTGGACGCGGCCAAGGAGCGCGGTCAGGGCATCGCGGCCGAGGCCAAGTCGGTCGCGTCGGAGATCGGCAGCAACCTCGGCGACCAGGCCAAGGAAGCTGCGCAGTCCCTCAAGGAGACCGCGCAGCAGGCCGCCGGCACCGTCCGCGAGGACGCCCAGGGCGCTGCGGCCGCCGTGAAGGAGCAGGGCCAGGACGCGGCGGCGACCGTGCAGCAGCACGGCCAGGAGGCCGCTGGCGCCGTCAAGGAGCACGGCCAGGGCGCGGCCGCCACCGTGCAGCAGCACGGCCAGGAGGCGGTCACGGACGTCCGCGGGACGGCGCAGTCTGCCGGGTCGACGCAGTCCAGCTGGTGAGAAGACCCCGCCGTCCGCGGCGGGAGCAACTGCAGTGCAACGGGTGCGGCCCGGACGCGAACGGCGTCCGGGCCGCACCCGTTCCTGCGGCCCGTTGCGCCGTCCGGGTGGTGGCGCGAACCCCGCCCGCCCCGACCGGCATGGAAAACCCGTCTACGGGGTAGACGAGGAGCATGAGCAGGAGTTCGGGAACCGCCCAGGGCGCCGTGGCGCCGGGCCACGACGCGCAGAAGCCGCAGCAGGTGCCCGCCAAGGGCTGGCTGCAGATCACCAAGCGGGCCTGGGGCGAGGCGAAGTCCGACCTGGTCCCGCTGCTCGGGGCCGGCGTCGCCTTCAAGACGTTCCTGGCGCTCTTCCCCGCCCTCACCGCCGCGTTCCTCATCTGGGGCCTGGTGAGCGACCCGGCGCAGATCACCCGCCAGATCAACGGCCTCGGCGAGGCGATCCCCGCGCCGGCCAAGGACCTCGTGCTCTCCCAGGTCGAGACCATCAGCAGCAACAAGGCCGCGGCCGGCTGGAGCGCGGCCGTCGCCATCGCGCTGGCGCTGTGGAGCGCCTCCAGCGGCGTGCAGAACATGATGGACGCCATCAACGCCGCCTACGACGAGGACGAGACCCGCGGGTTCGTCAAGAAGAAGGGCACCGCCCTCCTGCTCACCGTCGGCGCCATCGTCACCTTCCTGCTCGCCGTCGCCCTCGTCGCCGTGCTGCCCCCGGTGCTCAACGCGATCGGCCTGACCGGCGGCCTCGGCTTCCTCGTCAACGTGGTGCGCTGGGTCGTGCTCGTCGCCGTGCTCGTCGTGGCCCTCGGCGTGCTCTACCGGGTCGCGCCGGACCGCGACGCCCCGCAGTTCCGCTGGGCCTCGGTGGGCGCGATCGTCGCGACGGTCCTCTGCGTCATCGCGTCCATCGGGTTCTCGGTCTACGTCTCCGTCGCCGGGCAGAGCTCCTACTCGAAGAACTACGGCGCCTCCGCCGGCGTCGTCATCCTGCTCGTCTGGCTGTGGGTCATCAGCTACGCCGTGCTGCTCGGGGCCGAGGTCAACGCCGAGGCCGAGCGCCAGACCGCGCAGGACACCACGAAGGGCGATCCGGTGGAGATGGGGCGCCGCGACGCCGTCGCCGCCGACACCGTCGCCAACGCCGACGGCAGCATCGACGTGCGCGATGCCGGCCCGGGCAGCGTGGACGTGCGCGACTCCAGCGGTTCGCGCACC
>NZ_BAABIL010000413.1:0-3316 GCF_039542765.1 Kineococcus glutinatus | reverse complement strand
CTGCGGGCTGGTCGGCGGGCGGATCGCCGCGGCGGGCGCTGTCGGGCTGCACCCGCGCGACGCTACCCGCCGGCCGGCGCGACACCGCGCCCGAGGCGGGCGGGAACGGGCGGGCGAGGCCGTAGGCTGCTGCCGTGTTCGGTCGCGCCAAGGAGAAGACCCGCCCGCAGCAGCCGGGCGGCACGGCCGGCGCCCCCACGCCGGGGCCCGTCCCCGCCAAGCCCGGCGGCAAGGGCCGCCCCACGCCCTCGCGCAGCGAGGCGCAGGCCCGCAACCGCCGCCCGCTGGTGCCGGCCGACCGCAAGGCCGCCCGCACGGCGGCGCGGCAGGCGCTGCGCGAGGAGCGCGCCCGGATGCAGCAGGCGCTGCTCACCGGGGACGAGCGCCACCTGCCGGCGCGCGACCGGGGCCCGCGCAAGCGGCTGGCCCGCGACGTGGTCGACGCCCGGCACAACCTCGGGGAGTGGTTCCTCGTGGTGGCGCTGATCTCCCTGGTGCTCTCCAGCGTGACGCAGGCGTTTGGCAGCCTGGTGCTCGTGTGGGCGACGACGGGCCTGATCTACCTCATGCTCGCCGCCGTGGTGGTGGACAGCGTCCTGCTGAGCCGGCGCATCAAGCGGGCGGAGGTCGAGCGGTTCGGCGACGCCGAGCGCGGCGTCGCCAGCTACGGGGTGATGCGGGCCCTGCAGGTGCGGCGGCTGCGCCGCCCGGTGCCGCAGGTCAAGCGCGGCGAACAGCCCCGCTGAGCGCACCACCACACGAGGGATTCCGAATCGGGGTGCCTGCGGCGCAACGGAAAACCTTGCTCCTCGCGGGCTTCCGTGCGATAACTGGGCGATGACCGCGACTCCCTCGACCGTCCCCGCGCCCACGCGCAGCGCGCTGGCGGCGACCGCCCGCGACCACCTCTGGCTGCACTTCTCGCGGATGTCCACCTACCAGCACGCCGACGTGCCGGTCATCGTGCGCGGCGAGGGGGCCTACGTCTACGACGAGGCGGGGCGCCGCTACCTCGACGGGCTCGCCGGCCTCTTCGTCGTCCAGGCCGGCCACGGGCGCCGCGAGCTGGCCCGGGCGGCCGCCCGGCAGGCGGAGACCCTGGCGTTCTTCCCGCTGTGGTCCTACGCCCACCCCGCCGCGATCGAGCTCGCCGAGCGGCTGGCCGCGTACGCCCCCGGCGACCTCAACCGGGTGTTCTTCACCACCGGCGGCGGGGAGGCGGTGGAGACGGCGTGGAAGCTGGCCAAGCAGTACTTCAAGCTCACCGGCCGGCCCTTCAAGCACAAGGTGATCAGCCGCGCGATCGCCTACCACGGCACCACGCAGGGCGCGCTGTCCATCACCGGGATCCCCGACGCGAAGAAGTACTTCGAGCCCCTGGTGCCCGGCACGCACAAGGCGCCGAACACGAACTTCTACCGCGCCCCCGAGCACGGCGACGACCTCGAGGCGTTCGGCCGCTGGGCCGCCGACGAGATCGAGCGGGCCATCGTCGCCGAGGGCCCCGACACGGTCGCGGCCGTGTTCCTGGAGCCGGTGCAGAACTCCGGGGGCTGCTTCCCGCCGCCGCCCGGCTACTTCCAGCGGGTCCGGGAGATCTGCGACCGCCACGACGTGCTGCTCGTCTCCGACGAGGTCATCTGCGCGTTCGGCCGGCTGGGCACGATGTTCGCCTGCGACAAGTTCGGCTACCAGCCCGACATGATCACCTGCGCCAAGGGCATGACCTCCGGCTACTCCCCCATCGGCGCGATGATCGCCAGCGACCGGCTCATGGAGCCCTTCCTCGACGGGACGACCTACTTCCCGCACGGCTACACCTTCGGCGGGCACCCCGTCTCCTCGGCCGTGGCGCTGGCCAACCTCGACATCTTCGAGCGCGAGGGCCTCAACCAGCACGTCCTCGACACCGAGGGCGCCTTCCGGGCCACGCTGGAGAAGCTGCGCGACCTGCCCATCGTCGGCGACGTGCGCGGCGACGGGTTCTTCTACGGCATCGAGCTCGTCAAGGACAAGGCGACGAAGGAGACCTTCGACGCGGAGGAGTCCGAGCGCCTGCTGCGCGGCCACCTGTCCGGGGCGCTGTTCGAGAACGGGCTGTACTGCCGCGCCGACGACCGCGGCGACCCCGTCCTGCAGCTCGCCCCGCCGCTGATCTGCGACCAGCAGCACTTCGACGAGATGGAGCAGATCATCCGCGCCGCCCTCGAGGGTGCCGCCGCCCTGCTCTGAGCGCGGCGCCCGGGTGCGGGCGGGTCAGTCGCCGGGGCGGTCACCGTGGTGGGTGGCCGCCCCCCAGGCGTACGTCTGCTTGACCAGCTCCAGGTAGATGAAGGTCTCCGTGCTGCGCACCCCGGGGATCGTGCGCACCCGGGAGTTGAGCAGGTCGAGCAGCTGCTCGTCGTCGGCGCACGTCAGCTCCGCCAGCACGTCGAAGGAACCGGCGCACAGGACGACGTAGTCCACCTCGGGCAGCTCCGCCAGGCGCGCGGCGACCTGGCGGGTGTCACCGTCCACCCGGATGCCGATCATCGTCTGGCGCAGCAGGTCGACCGTCAGGGGGTCGGTGACGGCCACGACCTGCATCACGCCGCCTTCCAGCAGCCGCTGCACGCGCTGGCGCACCGCCGCCTCGGAGAGCCCCACGGCCTTGGCGAGGGCGGCGTAGGACATCCGGCCGTCCACCTGCAGGTGCCCGATGAGCTCGCGGTCGACGGCGTCCACCCGGGAGCGGGTGGCGCGGGTCGGGTTGAGGCGCAGGTCCCTCGGCACGTGCGGAGCCTAACCAGCGATCAGCGCGCCGGACGCGCGCGCCGCGCCCCGACCGGCCCGCGACCGGCCCGGGGCGGGCGCTCGCCGGTTCACTCGACGGTGCGCAGGCTCAGCGGGCCGTAGACCTGCCGGCCGTCGGCGAACAACCGCACCGCGTCCACCCCGCGCCCGCGCAGGCCCCGCCACGTCTCCCCGATCCACGTCTCCGCGTCGGCCTGGGTGGGGAACTGCGCGGACGGCTCGACGCCCGCGACCTCGCGGCCCTCGCCGTCCTCGAACCGCCACGTCCAGCTCGTCGGGCTCATGCGCCCACGCTAGCCCGCGCCGCGCGGTGCAGGCCCCGCAGCACGCGACGGGCGTAGCCGGGCCCCTCGTAGACCAGGCCGGTGTACCCCTGCACGAGGGAGGCGCCCGCGTCGAGGCGGGCCTGCGCGTCCGCGGCGGACTCGATGCCGCCCACCGCGACGAGCACGAGGCGGTCCCCGACGCGCTCGTGCAGCCGGCGCAGCACCGCCAGGGAGCGCTCCTTGAGCGGGGCACCGGA
>NZ_BAABIL010000412.1:0-992 GCF_039542765.1 Kineococcus glutinatus | reverse complement strand
CGTCCGCTTCGACCTCGAGGTCGACATGTCGATGGCGATCACCTCGTTCACGGACCGCACCCCGCTGTTCGCCGCCGACGTCGCCGCCCACCCGCGCACCGCGGCGGGCCTGCCGGCGACGACGGCCTCGGCGGCGTGGCAGCCCGTGCTGCTGCGCGGCGGGGAGGCCGTCGGCGTGCTCGGGGTGGTGTGGGCCGAGCACCACCGGGCCCTGCCCCCGCACGTGCTGCCGATGCTGCAGACCCTGGCGGGAGAGGCCGCGCACGCCATCGAGCGCGCCGACCTGCTCGAACGGCTGGCGTCCGCCGCCGAGCGCGACCCGCTCACCGGCCTGGCCAACCGCCGCCGCTGGGACGAGACGAGCGCCTCGGAGATCGCCCGCGCGGGTCGCACGGGCCTGCCGCTGACGTTCGCCCTGCTCGACCTGGACCACTTCAAGCGCTACAACGACACCCACGGCCACCTCGGCGGCGACGAGCTGCTGCGGGACTTCGCGGCGGCCGCCACCGGCTGCCTGCGCGAGGTGGACACCCTGGCCCGCTGGGGCGGGGAGGAGTTCGTGCTGGCCCTGCCCGGGTGCGGCGCCGAGGACGCCGTCACCGTCGCCGACCGGATCCGCCGGGCCGTGCCGCACGGGCAGAGCTGCACCGTCGGCATCGCGCAGTGGGCGCCGGGGGAGACGGCGGCGGAGGTCGTCGCCCGCGCCGACGCCGCCCTGTACCGGGGCAAGGCCGCCGGGCGCGACGTGACGGTCGTCGGCGACGCCGCGCACGGGGTGCCCGCCCCGGTCTGAGGGGCGGCGCCGTCGGGGTCTCGCCGCGCGAGCGGCGCCGGGTGGGGATAGAAACGATCACCCGGTCCCGGGGGCGCGTGCGGAGGAGGTGGTCGCGCTGCAGCGGTTCAGGCCAGCGGAGCGGCCGGTGCGCCGGACGGGTGGGGTGCTGCTCGTCCTCGCCGCGGCGCTGACCACGGCCGGCTGCGGGCGACCGCCC
>NZ_BAABIL010000411.1:0-2460 GCF_039542765.1 Kineococcus glutinatus | reverse complement strand
GCTGCAAGGACTCCTTCGCCGAGCTGGACCTCGCGGGCGCGGGCTGGCAGGAGCTGTTCTACCCGGCGGGTTCCGTCATGGACCGCCTCGGCCGCGCCGCGGTGGGCGTGCCGTCGATGCTCGTGCTGGGCCTGGCGCACGTCCTGCTGCCGCTGGCGCACTCGGAGGTGGCGGTCGTCGCCGTCGGGCTGCTCATGGGGCTGGGCAACGGCATGGGCGCCGGGCTCGTCATGACGCTGGGCGCCGACTCCTCCCCGGCGGACGGGCGCGCGGTCTTCCTCGGCGCGTGGCGGCTGGTCACCGACACCGGTGCCGCCGCCGGCCCGCTGCTCGTCGGGGCGGTGGCCGCCGCCGGTTCCCTGGCGGCGGCCTCGGTGGGTGCCGGGGTCCTCGGGGCGCTCGCGGCGGGCGGGCTGGCGGTGTGGGTGCCCCGGCGCGGGCGGGGGGCCGGTGGCCGGGGGGTCAGCGGAGCAGGTTCAGGCCCGACAGGACCGTGACGACCAGCACGATGCGGCTGAACAGCCCCTGGTCGAGGCGGCCGACGACGCGGCGGCCGAGGAGACCACCGGCCACGACGAACGGGGCGAGCGCCGCGCACAGCAGCAGCGAGGACGTGCCGATGAGGCCGAGGCCGACGCTGAAGGGCACCTTGAAGGCGTTGACGAGGCCGAAGAACCACGCCGTCGTGCCGAGGAACCCCATCATCCCCAGGCCCATCGTCAGCAGGTACAGCGACATCACCGCCCCGCCGGCGTTGGCGACCATCGTCGTGAAACCCGCCAGCACCCCGAACACCGCCGCCGCGACGTGGCGCGCGGCACCGGTCGGCGCGACGAGGACACCGCCGGCGCGCCGCTGGCGCACCACGTGCACCGCGACGAGGACCAGCAGCACCGCCCCGATCGTGCGGCGCATCACGGTGTCGTCGACGGCCGAGACGAACAGCGCGCCGGCACCCACCCCCACCGCGACCGAGGGGAACAGCCGCACCAGCAGCGACCAGTCGGCGTGGCGGCGGTAGGCGCTGATGGCGAGCACGTCGCCGACGAGCAGCAGCGGCAGCAGCGCGCCGGTGGACTCCTTGGCGGGCAGCACCGCCGCGAAGAGCGCCACGCTGATCGAGGCCGCCCCGCCGATGGCGGTCTTGGCGAAGCCCACGAGGCACGCGGCGAGGGCGAGGACGAGGAAACCGGTGACGCCGACGTCGGTCACGGCGCGGCGGTGGGTCGGGGCACGACCCGGACAGTAACCCGCGCGCACCACCACCCCGGTACCGTGCCGGGCGTGGGGGCGAGCGCGGAGCGGGGCGTCGTGGTGGTCACCGGCGGCGGTCGGGGCATCGGCGCGGCCACGGCCCGGCTGCTGGCCGCCGACGCCGGGGAGGTGTGCCTGAGCTGGACGTCGCAGGAGGGCCCGGCGCAGCGGGTGGCCGCCGACTGCGCCGCCGCGGGCGTGCCGGCGCTGGCGGTGCGCGCCGCCGTCGCGCTGCCCGCCGACGTGGCCGCCTGGGGCGCCGCCGCCGACTCCCTCGGCCCGCTGACCGGCCTGGTCAACAACGCCGGGGTCGTGGCGCCCGCCGCGACCGTCGCCGACCTCGGGCCCGAGCGGGTCCGCCGGCTGCTGGAGGTCAACGTGGTCGGTGCCTTCGCCTGCGCGGCGGAGGCGGTGCGGCGGATGTCCACCGCGCGCGGCGGCCGCGGCGGGGCGATCGTGAACGTCTCCTCCCGCGCGGCCGTGCTCGGCGGTGCGGGGCAGTACGTGGACTACGCCGCCTCCAAGGCGGCCCTCGACGCCCTCACCACCGGCCTGGCCCTGGAGGTGGCGCGGGAGGGGATCCGCGTCAACGGGGTGCGCCCCGGCGTCGTGCGCACCGACATCCACGCCAGCGGCGGGCAGCCGGACCGGGTGGAGCGGCTGGCGGGCACCGTGCCGCTGGGCCGCGGCGGTGAACCGGAGGAGGTCGCCGAGGCGATCGCGTGGCTGCTCTCGCCGGCCGCCTCGTACGTGACGGGCGCGACCCTCGACGTCGCCGGGGGGCGCTGAGCCGCCCACCGGCTCCCCGGGGGCACCGGCTCCCCGGGGACACCGGGTGGCGGGTCAGAGGTGGGGGCTGGTGCCCGGCGGCGGGGCGTCGACGTAGACGATGCGGTCGCCCGCCTGGATCCGGGCCGCGCCGGCCTCGTTGAAGCGCAGCAGGTGCCCGGCGCGGACCACCGCGAGGACCGGCACCGGCAGCTCGGACACCGGGCGCCCCACCTCCTCCGGGCGGACGGGGCGCTCGTCGAGGTCCAGGCCCTGCCCGAAGGAGAGCAGGTCCTCCACCACGCCGACGGCGTCGGCGCTGTCGGTGGCCATGCCCAGCAGGCGCCCCGTGGTCTCGGAGGAGACGACGACCGAGCTGGCCCCGCCCTCCAGCAGCAGTTCCGCGTGCTGGGCCTCCCGCGCGGCCGCGACGACGGT
>NZ_BAABIL010000410.1:0-3619 GCF_039542765.1 Kineococcus glutinatus | reverse complement strand
CCTCTGGAAGGACCTGCGCGATCGCTCAGAGGCGGGCGCGGCCTTAGAGGAGATCATCGTGTTGACCGCCACCACGAGCGGCAGGCACAGCGCCCACGCCGCCCACCAGCGCCGCGACGTCCCGGCGCGCACCAGGAGGTACGTGGCCAGCGCCGCCAGCAGCGCCGCCAGCGCGTAGGGGCGCGCCTCCTGGGCGTAGCGGCTCACGAGGGGCAGCGCCGGCCACAGCGCCGCGGCGGTGGCCCCCACCGCCCGGTCGGCGGCGCGCCGGCCGGTGGCGTAGAGCAGCGGCCCGGTCAGGGCGGCGGCCACCACGGACACCCAGCGCGCCTGCAGCACGGTGACGTCGGCGCCGAACAGCGCGTGCACCAGCAGGTAGTGCGGTGCGTGCACCAGGTCGACGCCGCGGACCAGCTCCAGGACCTGCCCGACGTCGCGGGAGGCCACCGCGATCGTGACGGCCTCGTCCCGCCACGCGCTGGGGGCGCCCGCACCCCAGCCGAAGACCACCAGCCCGGTGAGCAGGGCCAGCGCCCCCGCGGCCGCGTCGAGGCGCCTCACGCCGGGGCGCCGGTCGGGCGGCGGGGGCCTCAGATCGGCAGGCGGCGGAAGACCGGGGCGGGCACGTGCCGCAGGGCGGACATGACCCAGCGCATCGGGGCCGGTGCCCACACCGTCTCCTTGCCGCGGCGCACCGCGTCGACGGTCACGGCGGCCACCTGCTCGGGCGTGACGGCCAGCGGGGCCTCCTTCATGCCCTCGGTCATCTTCGAGCGCACGAAGCCGGGCCGGACGACGACGACCCTGATGCCCGCCGGCCGCAGCGCCTCGCGCAGGCCGGTGTAGAAGGCGTCGAAGCCGGCCTTGGTGGAGCCGTAGACGAAGTTGGAGCGCCGGGCCCGCTCCCCGGCCACCGAGGAGAACGCCACGATCGTGCCGTGACCCTGCCGCTGAAGCCGCTCGGCGAGCCGCACGCCCAAGGCCACCGGGGCGGTGTAGTTCACGGTGGCCAGCTGCGCCGCGGCGTCCGCGTCCTGCCAGAGCCGCTCGGCGTCCCCGAGCTGCCCGAAGGCGACCACGGCCACGTCGACGTCGCCCTCGGCGAAGCACTCCTCGACCACGCGGGCGTGGGCGGCGGTGTCCTCCGCGTCGAAGTCCACGGAGCGCACCGCGTGCCCGGCGGCCTTGAGCCGCTGCTCCGCGCCGTCGCGGCGCCCGCCGGCGCGCGCGGCGAGCGTCACCCGCAGCGCGCGGCCGTCGGCCAGGCCCTCCACGGTGGCCAGGCCGATGTCGGAGGTCCCGCCGAGCAGCAGGACGGACTGCGGGTTGCCCAGGGCGTCGATCACGGGACGGGCCTCCTCAGCGGGTGGACGGGCGGCGGGTGGGACCCCGGCGGCCGGAGCGCCCGACCCTAGCAACCTGACCCCGCAGCGACCGGGCGCCGCCGGCCGGTGGCGCCCGCCGGGGCCGCCGCCGCCGCCAGGTTGACCGCCCGTCACAACGGTTTCACAATCCGGAACCGTGATCCTCCGTCGCGCCGCAGCCCTCCTCACCGCCCCCGTGCTCGCGACGGCAGCCCTGGTCGCCCCCCTCACCCTCGGGGCCGCGCCGGCGGCGGCCGCGGAGGTGTGGCCCGCCCCCGCCTCCGGCGCCTGGCAGGTCACCGGCCGCGGCTGGGGGCACGGGGCGGGCATGTCGCAGTGGGGGGCGCAGTCGCGGGCGCTGGCCGGGCAGGACTACCGCCGCATCCTCGCCGACTACTACCCGGGCACCGTCGTGGCCACCCGCCCCAACCGGCCGCTGCGGGTGCAGCTCACCCGCTTCAGCGGCTCGGAGGTGTTCGTGGAGACCCCCTCCTCCGCGGCCCTGACCATCAGCACCTCCGCCCGCACCGTCGCGCCCGGGCAGCGGCTGCGGCTGACCTCCGAGAACGGCGCGCTCGTGGGGACCGCCTTCGCCGGCGGCACCGAGCTGTGGCGGGAGACGTGGACGAGCGCCCCGGTGCTGGCCACCCCCGACGGGGTCTGGCTCACCCGCGCCGACGGCTCCGGCAACCGCTACCGCGGCGTGCTGCGGGTGCCCGTCGCCTCACCCGTCACCCCCGTCAACGACACCTGGCTGGAGGACTACCTGCTCGGCGTCGTGCCCCGGGAGTCCCCGGCCTGGTTCGCGCAGCAGGCGCTGCGGGCGCAGGCGGTGGCCGCCCGCAGCTACGCCTACGCCACCCTCAGCCCCGGCGAGACCGCCGACATCTGCGACACCGACCGCTGCCAGGTCTACGCCGGCTCCGCCTCCCGCGACGCGGCCGGCACCGTGACGGCCCTGGAGTCGCCCTCCACGACGGAGGCCGTGCGGGCCACCGACCTGGAGATCCGCGAGTACGCCGGGCAGCCCGCCTTCACCCAGTTCTCCTCCAGCAACGGCGGCTGGTCCGTCCAGGGCAGCCGGCCCTACCTGCGCGCGGCGGAGGACTTCTGGTCCTCCCCGGAGGGCAGGGCCCCGCAGGACACCGTCGCCTCCTGGACCGCCTCGCTGCCCGTCACGACCGTCGCCCGCTCCTGCCCCGGCACCGGCGGGCAGGTCCTCGGCCTCGTCGTCGACGGCCGCGACGGTCGCGGGGCGTGGGGCGGGCGGATCACGTCCGTGCGGGTGCGCTGCACCACGGGGGAGGCCACCGTCACCGGTTCGGCCACCCGCTTCGGCCTGCGCTCGAACTGGTGGGTGCTGCTGCCGGGCGGGACGGCCGAGATCACCGCCCGCTGGCGCGAGCTCGGCGGCGACACCGGCGTCCTGGGCCGGCCGACCACCCCGCACCACGCGCTGCCGCAGGTGGAGGGCACCTACCAGGTGTTCCAGCGCGGCTCGGTCTACTGGTCGCCGGCCAGCGGCGCGCACGCGGTCCGCGGCGCGATCCGCGACAAGTGGGGGTCCCTGGGCTGGGAGGGCTCGGTGCTGCGCTTCCCCACGACCGACGAGTTCGCCCTCCGCCGCGGCGGCGCCGGCCAGCACTTCCTCGGCGGCTCGGTCTACTGGTCCCCGGTCACCGGTGCGCACCTCGTGCGCGGCGCCGTCCGCGACGCCTGGGCCGGCCTGGGCTGGGAGACCGGCTTCCTCGGCTACCCGGTGACCGACGAGGTCGCCCTGCCCGGCGGCGCCTTCACCCACTTCCAGGGCGGGTCCGTCTACTGGTCGCCGGCCACCGGTGCCCACGAGGTGCACGGCGCGATCCGCGACGCGTGGGCCCGGCAGGGCTGGGAGGCGGGCCGGCTCGGCTACCCCACCTCCGACGAGCACGCCGTCCCCGGCGGCGGCCGCCGCAGCGACTTCCAGGGCGGCTGGATCACCTGGACCCCCACCGGCGGCGCGGTCGTCACCCTGCGCTGACCCGCCGCGGGAGCGGGGGCCGCGCCCACCGGTGGCCGACCCGCCCGCGCGCTCGGCCGGGGCCGGCGCCCCGGTGGCCTACCCTCGTCGACGGCCGGGCAGGTGCGCGAACGGGGGTCGGCAGGTCCATGAGCAGTCCAACGACGGGTGCGCGCTCGGCGGAACCCGCCGCCGCACGGGCCGGGCGCGAGCCCGCCGGCCGGCCGGCAGCGCCGCAGGCCGTCCCCGGCGGCAG
>NZ_BAABIL010000409.1:0-697 GCF_039542765.1 Kineococcus glutinatus | reverse complement strand
GTCGCGCGGGTCCTCCCGCGCGGGGACCGCGGCCAGGGCCAGGTCCTCCGGCGGGGCGGTGGGCAGGTCCTTGAGGGAGTGCACCGCGAGGTCCACCCGGCCGGCGAGCAGCGCGTCGCGCAGCGCGGAGACGAACACGCCCGTGCCGCCGATGCTGGCCAGCGGCGCGGTGGAGACGTCGCCGTGGGTGGTGACCAGGACCAGCTCCGCGGGCGTCCCGGCGGCGGCGAGCAGGTCGGCGACGGTGCGGCTCTGGGTGGTGGCCAGCGCGCTGCGCCGCGTGCCCAGGCGCAGGGCGCTCACCCGCGCGCTCCCCCGCCGTGGCCGCCGACGGCGTCGGCGACGGTGCCGCTGAGCGGGGCGTCGCCGACCCGGGCGCTGCCGGCCACGTCGAGGTCGAAGAGGGCGCGCAGGGCCTCGGCGTAGCCGGGCCCGCCCGGGTCCTCCGCGAGCTCCTTGACCCGCACCGTCGGCGTGTGCAGCAGCTTGTCGACGATGCGGTGCACCGTGCGCTCCACCTCGGTGCGCAGCGCGGGGTCCAGCCCGCGGGTGCGCTGCTCCAGGCGGTGCAGCTCCACCTCCGCGACGTGCCGGGCCTGCGCGCGCAGCGCCACGACCGTGGGGGCGACGTCGGCGGCGCGGCGGGCGGCGGCGTGGGCGGCGACCTCCTCGGCGATGATCTGCCGCACGGAGCGCA
>NZ_BAABIL010000408.1:0-6324 GCF_039542765.1 Kineococcus glutinatus | reverse complement strand
GACCCGGTCGGCCCGCGCCCCGGCCGCTGCCCGCGCCGTCAGCCGCGGGTGGCGGCCACCACCGCGGCGACGACCTCGCCGACGGGCACCTGCTCGCTGCCGCCGCTGCGCCGGTCCTTGACCTCCACGACGCCCTCGGCCAGGCCCTTGCCCACCACGACGATCGTCGGCACGCCGATGAGCTCGGCGTCCTTGAACTTCACGCCCGGCGACACCTTGCGCCGGTCGTCGAAGAGCACGTCCAGGCCCTGCGCGCCCAGGTCCGCGGCCAACCGCTCCGCCTCGGTGAACACCGCCTCGTCCTTGCCGGTGGCCACCAGGTGGACGTCGGCCGGGGCCAGCGACCGCGGCCACACCAGACCCAGCTCGTCGTGGTTGCCCTCCGCCACGGCCGCCAGCGCGCGGGTGACGCCGATGCCGTAGGAGCCCATCGTCACCACGACCTGCTTGCCGTTCTCGTCCAGCACCTTCAGGTCGAGGGCCTCGGCGAAGCGGCGGCCCAGGGCGAAGATGTGGCCGATCTCGACGCCGCGGGCCAGCTCCAGCGGGCCGGAGCCGTCGGGGGCCGGATCGCCCGCGCGCACCTCGGCGGCCTCGACGGTGCCGTCGGCGTCGAAGTCGCGGCCCTTGACCAGGTCGAAGACGTGCCTGCCCGGCTCGTCGGCGCCGGTCACCCAGCGGGTGCCGTCGACCACGCGCGGGTCCAGCAGGTAGCGGATGCCGGAGGCGGACCCGGCCCCCAGGGCCTGCGGGCCGATGTAACCGCGCACCAGCGCCGGGTGCTTCGCGAAGTCCTCGGCCGTGAACGGCTCGACCTCGGCGGGCGAGACCGCCGCCTCCAGCCGCTTGGCGTCGACGTCGCGGTCCCCGGGCAGGCCCACGACGAGCGGCTCGCGGGTGCCGTCGGGGTGCACGAGGGTCACGACGACGTTCTTCAGGGTGTCGGCGGCGGTCCAGGGCCGGTCGGCCCGCGGGAAGCGCTCGTTGGCCACGGCCACCAGCGACTCGATGGTCGGGGTGTCGGGGGTGTCCTCGACGTGGGCGGCCGGGGCGTCGTCGAAGGGCAGCGGGTCGGGCACCGGGGTGGTGACGGCCTCCACGTTCGCCGCGTACCCCCCGGGGGAGCGCACGAAGGTGTCCTCGCCGATGTCGCTGGGGTGCAGGAACTCCTCGCTGCGCGAGCCGCCCATCGCCCCCGACATCGCCGAGACGATGACGTAGTCCAGCCCGAGGCGGTCGAAGAGGCGCACGTACACCTCGCGGTGCGCGGCGTAGGAGCGCTCCAGGCCCGCGTCGTCGACGTCGAAGCTGTAGGAGTCCTTCATGACGAACTCGCGGCCGCGGATCAGGCCGGCGCGGGGGCGGGCCTCGTCGCGGTACTTCGTCTGGATCTGGTAGATCGACAGCGGCAGGTCCTTGTACGAGGAGTACAGGTCCTTCACCAGGAGGGTGAACATCTCCTCGTGGGTGGGCGCCAGCAGGTAGTCGGCGCCCTTGCGGTCCTTGAGCCGGAAGATGCCCTCGCCGTAGTCGGTCCAGCGGTTCGTGGCCTCGTACGGCTCGCGCGGCAGCAGCGCGGGGAAGTGGACCTCCTGGAAGCCGGCCGCGTCCATCTCCTCGCGCACGATCGCCTCGACCTTGCGCAGCACGCGCAGGCCCAGCGGCAGCCAGGTGTAGATGCCCGGGGCGGCGCGGCGGACGTACCCGGCGCGCACGAGCAGCTTGTGGCTGGCCACCTCCGCGTCGACCGGGTCCTCCCGGAGGGTCCGCAGGAACAGCGTCGACATCCGCAGCAGCACGCCGGGAGCCTACCGGCGCGCGGGCCGCACCCGACGCCGCCGGCACGGGCCGCCCGCACGGACCGTCAGAACAGGACGGTGGCGAACGTCCCGACCTCGCGGAAGCCGACGCGGCGGTACGCGGCGACCGCCCGCGCGTTGTAGTCGTTGACGTACAGGGACACCAGCGGCAGGCCCGCCGCGCGCGTCTGCGCCACGACCGCCGCCATGCCCGCCACGCTCAACCCCTCCCCGCGCCGGTGCGGCGCCACCCACACGCCCTGCACCTGCGCCACCCGCGAGGCCACCGCGCCCAGCTCCGCCTTGAACACCACCTCCGGGCCGCGCGGGGAGTCGTCCACCCGCACGAAGGAGCGACCCGCCGCGACGAGGTCGGCCACCCGCGCCCGGTACGTCGTGCCACCGTCGGGCGGGGACGGCGGGTAGCCGATCTCCTCGGTGAACATCGCCACGCAGGCGGGTACGACGATGTCCAGCTCCGCCAGCCGCGAGCGGCGCACGGCCGCGTCGGGCTCCACCGCCGGATCGCCGTCGCACAGCATCAGCGGCTGGCGGGAGCGCACCTCCCGCACCCCCCGCCAGTGCCCCTCCAGCCGCGACCACAGCCCCAGCACCGCGTCGGCGGGCCCCACCAGCGACGAGCAGCGCCGCCCCTCCGTGCGGGCTCGCTCCGCGAACGCGTCCAGCGCCCGCGGGGTGGCCTCGATGGGGACCAGGTTGGCCCCGGCCCAGCACGCGGAGACCAGCTCGGCGTCCTCGAACCACCCCCACACCGCGCCACCGACCTCCGCGCCCTCGCGCGCCAGCAGCCCCAGGACGCGGGCGGTGACGAACACGTTCGCGACGGGGTCGCGCTCGCACAGCCGCAGCAGCGCCGGGGCGTGGGAGCCGTCGAGCACCCGCAGCAGACCGCGCCGCCCCCCGCGCTGCGGTGGGGGCGCTGGCGGCGAGACGTGGTGCACGCACGCATCCTGTCGCCTCCCCGCCCGGGCGTCGAGGCGACCCCGCCCCGGGCGCGGCCGGCCCGGCCCGGCGGCCCGGGGTCAGCCGACGGTGACGACCGGCGCCCCGCCCTCACCGGCGGTGGACCCCATCTGCGCCGCCAGCCGCTCGGCCTCCTCGATGAGCGTGGCGACGATCTCCGCCTCCGGCACGGTCTTGATGACCTCGCCCTTGACGAAGATCTGCCCCTTGCCGTTGCCGCTGGCGACGCCCAGGTCGGCCTCGCGCGCCTCACCGGGGCCGTTGACGACGCACCCCATGACCGCCACCCGCAGCGGCACGCTCATGCCCTGCAACCCCTCGGTCACGGCGTCGGCGAGGCTGTAGACGTCGACCTGCGCGCGCCCGCAGGAGGGGCAGGAGACGATCTCCAGCTTGCGCGGGCGCAGGTTCAGCGACTGCAGGATCTGCAGGCCGACCTTGACCTCCTCCGCGGGCGGCGCGGACAGCGACACCCGGATGGTGTCGCCGATGCCCTTGGACAGCAGCGCGCCGAAGGCCACCGCGGACTTGATGGTGCCCTGGAAGGCGGGGCCGGCCTCGGTGACACCCAGGTGCAGCGGCCAGTCGCCGCGCTCGGCGAGCATCTCGTAGGCCTTGACCATGACGACGGGGTCGTTGTGCTTCACGGAGATCTTGAAGTCGTGGAAGTCGTGCTCCTCGAAGAGGGAGGCCTCCCAGACCGCGGACTCCACCAGCGCCTCGGGCGTGGCCTTGCCGTACTTGGCCAGCAGCCGCGGGTCGAGGGAGCCGGCGTTGACGCCGATGCGGATCGAGGTGCCCGCGTCCTTCGCGGCCTGGGCGATCTCCTTGACCTGGTCGTCGAACTTGCGGATGTTGCCGGGGTTCACCCGCACCGCCGCGCAGCCGGCGTCGATGGCGGCGAAGACGTACTTCGGCTGGAAGTGGATGTCCGCGATGACCGGGATCTGCGACTTCTTCGCGATGATCGGCAGCGCCTCGGCGTCGTCGGCGCTGGGGCAGGCCACCCGCACGATGTCGCAGCCCGTCGCGGTCAGCTCCGCGATCTGCTGCAGCGTGGCGTTGATGTTCGTGGTCGGCGTCGTCGTCATCGACTGCACCGACACCGGCGCGTCGCCGCCCACCTCGACCTTGCCGACGCGGATCTTGCGGCTCCTGCGGCGGGGGGCCAGGACGGGGGGCGGGAGGGCGGGAAGGCCGAGGCTGACGCTCACCGGGCCAGTATCGCCCCCGCCCCCGCCCCGGCGCACCGACCTCAGCCGCTCAGGCGCACCGGGCGGACGATGTCGGCGTAGAGCAGCAGCAGGGACATCCCGATGAGGAGCACCGACACCGCGTAGGCCACGGGCAGCGCCTTGGCGACGTCGACGGGGCCCGGGTCGGGGCGGCGCAGCAGCCGCGCCCCGGTGCGCTTGACGCCCTCCCACAGCGCACCGGCGATGTGCCCGCCGTCGAACGGCAGCAGCGGGATCATGTTGAAGACGAAGAGCGCCACGTTGAGCGAGGCCAGCAGCGTCAGCAGCCGGGAGGCCCGCTCGGCGAGGGCGTCGGTGGCCACCAGCGGCGGCAGCTGGTTGAGCTCCCCGGCCACCCGGCCGATCCCGACGACGCCCATCGGCCCGTTCGGGTCGCGCTCGGCCGAGCCGAAGGCGGCCTGCGCCACGTCGACGAGGCGCTGCGGCAGGTTGAGCACGATGCCGGCGACGGCCGCCACCTGGTCCCCGACGAGCGCCGGCACCTGCGACAGCGGCTGGCGCACCAGCTCCACGCTCGGGGTGACCCCGAGGAAGCCCACCTGCACGGTGCCGCCGGTCGGGTCGCCGTCGGCGTCCACGGCGGGGCGCTCGGTGAGCACCGGCGTGGCCCGCAGCACGACCCGTGCCCCGTCGCGGACCACGACGACCTCCACCTCGCGCCCGCCGGCGGCCCGGATGGCGGCGCTGACCTGCTGCCAGTCGCGGACCCGTTCGCCGTCGAACTCCACGATCCGGTCGCCGGGGCGCAGGCCCGCGGCGGCCCCGGGGGCGGCCGGGTCGCCGGCGGCGCACTCCGTCGCGGTGGTCGCCGACGCGGGCAGGACGCACCGGGAGACGGCGGACACCAGCGGCGTGTTCTGCGGCGTGCCCAGGGCGCTGAGGGCGACGGCGAGCAGCGCGAACGCCAGCACGAGGTTGACGAACGGCCCGCCGAACATGATCGCCAGGCGCTTGGGCACGCTGAGCCGGTAGAAGGCGCGGTGCTCCTCCCCCGGCGCCACCTCCTCGGCGCTCTGCCGGCGGGCCTCCTCGACCATCAGCCCGAAGCGGCCCGTGGAGGAGGCGCGCAGCGTGCCGGGGGCGTCGCCCGGGCGGGGGGCGAACATGCCGATCATCCGGATGTAGCCGCCGAGCGGGATGGCCTTGACGCCGTACTCCGTCTCCCCGCGCCGCCGCGACCACAGCGTGGGGCCGAAGCCCACCATGTACTGCGTCACCCGCACGCCGAAGCGCTTGGCCGGCAGCAGGTGGCCGACCTCGTGCAGGGCGATGGAGACGCCCACCCCGACGGCTGCCACGAGGATGCCGACGACGAGCAGCAGGACGTCGCTCACGCGACCACCCCCGCCGCGGCGGCGGCCAGCTCCCGGGCGCGGCGCCGCGCCCAGCCCTCCACGGCGAGGACCTCGGCGACGTCGCGGGGGGCGCCGGCGGGGTCGTGCTCGGCGACGACCCGGGCGAGGGTGTCGACGATGCCGGGGAAGGGCAGCCGGCCGGCGTGGAACTCCTCGACGCACTCCTCGTTGGCGGCGTTGAGCACCGCGGGCGCGCCCCCGCCGCGGCGGGCGCACTCCGCGGCCAGCGCCACGGCGGGGAAGGCGTCGTCGTCCAGCGGCTCGAACGTCCACGTCGCCGCGCGGGTCCAGTCGCAGGCGGGGACCGCGCCGGGGACGCGCCCGGGCCAGGACAGCCCCAGCGCGATGGGCAGGCGCATGTCCGGCGGGGAGCACTGCGCGAGGGTGGAGCCGTCGGTGAACTCCACCATGGAGTGCACCACCGACTGCGGGTGGACCACGACGGCGATGCGGTCGACGTCGACGCCGAAGAGCAGGTGCGCCTCGATGAGCTCCAGGCCCTTGTTCACGAGCGTGGCGGAGTTCGTCGTGATGACCCGGCCCATCGACCACGTCGGGTGGGCCAGGGCCTGCGCGGGTGTGACGTCCACCAGCTGCTCGCGGCTGCGGCCGCGGAAGGGGCCACCGCTGGCGGTGAGGACGAGGCGGGCGACCTCGTCGGCCCTCCCGCCGCGCAGGCACTGGGCGAGGGCGGAGTGCTCGGAGTCGACCGGCACGATCTGCCCCGGTGCGGCGGCGGCGCGCACGAGCTCGCCCCCCGCGACGAGGGACTCCTTGTTGGCCAGCGCCAGGGTGCGCCCGGCCGCGAGGGCGCTGAGCGTGGGCCCCAGCCCGACGCTGCCGGTCATCCCGTTGAGCACGACGTCGCAGGGGTCGGCGGGGTCCAGCCGCACCCGCGGCAGGGCCTGCGGGGCGCTCTCGCGCAGCCAG
>NZ_BAABIL010000407.1:0-5320 GCF_039542765.1 Kineococcus glutinatus | reverse complement strand
TCAGGCCCCGCCCACGGCCCCCGCGGGCAGCTCCGCGCGCAGGTCGGGCAGGGCGTGCGCACCCACCGCGCCCGCACCCACCGCGCCCGCACCCGGCCCGCCCGCACCCGGCCCGCCCCCGACCGCCCACGCCGGCCCGTCGGGGTGGGCGAACTCCGCCACCGACGCCGGCAGCATCTCGGTGCTCGCGCCGGGCAGCACGGGCAGCACGTAGGCCCCGCCGCGCACGACGGCGGGGTCGAGGAAGTGCTCGTGCAGGTGGTCGACCCACTCCACGACGCGGCCCTCCAGCGTCGCGCTGACGCTGAGGTAGTCGAAGAACGACAGGTGGCGCACGACCTCGCACAGGCCCACACCACCCGCGTGCGGGCAGACCGGCAGGCCGTGCTTGGCCGCCAGCAGCAGGATCGCGACGTTCTCGTTGACGCCCGCGACCCGGCACGCGTCGATCTGCACGACCTGCACGCCGCCGGCGGCCATGAGCTGCTTGAAGACCACCCGGTTTTGCACGTGCTCGCCGGTGGCGACCTCGACGGGCGCGACGGCCTGCGCGATCGCGCGGTGCCCCAGCACGTCGTCGGGCGAGGTGGGCTCCTCGATCCAGCGGATGCCGAACCGCGCCAGCTCGCGGACCCGGTCGATCGCCTCGGGCACCTCCCAGCGCTGGTTGGCGTCGACGGCCAGCGCCACGTCCGGCCCGATCGCCTCCCGGGCCAGCCGGCAGCGGCGCACGTCCTCGGCGGCGTCGGCGCCGACCTTGAGCTTGACCTGGGAGAACCCCTCGGCGACGGCCTGGCGGCACAGCCGCACGAGCTTGGCGTCGCTGTAGCCCAGCCAGCCGGGCGTGGTGGTGTAGGCCGGGTAGCCCTCCCGCCGCAGGCGCTCCAGCCGCTCGGCCTTGCCGGGTTCGGCGGCGCGGAGGATGGCGACGGCCTCCTCGCGGGTGAGGGCGTCGCCGAGGTAGCGGTAGTCGACGAGGTCCGCCACCTCCTCGGGGGTCATGTCGGCCAGCACCTGCCACAGCGGCTTGCCCTCGCGCTTGGCGCGCAGGTCCCACAGCGCGTTGAGCACGGCGCCGGTGGCCATCTGGACGACGCCCTTCTCCGGGCCCAGCCAGCGCAGCTGCCCGTCGGCGACGAGGAGGCGGGCGGTGGCGCCGAGGTCGCCGAGCAGCTCCTCGACGCGGCGGCCGACGAGCTGGGCCGCGACCAGCTCGATCGCGGCGACCTGCACGTCGTTGCCGCGACCGGTGGTGAAGGCGAAGCCGTGGCCCTCGAGCCCGTCACCGGCGTCGGTGTGCAGCACGACGCAGGCGGCGGAGTAGTCCGGCTCGGGGTTCATCGCGTCGGAGCCGTCGAGGAACCGCGAGGTCGGGAAGCGCACGTCGCGGGTGCTGACTCGTGTGATCACTGGGGGCTGGCTGGGCACGGGACCTCGTTCCCTCGCCGGGTCCCGCGCACCAAGGGCGACGAGACATCCGATGTCTGGAGCCAGGGAGCATGCCAGAACCTCGTCCATCGCGGGAGCCCCCACCGCATCTGCCCACTCGTGCACGCTCCTCGACGGCCGCATCCCAACCTGCATCGGCCCTGGACCACCGGGATCATCTGATGTTCAATGCCATCGGCACGGGGGCCGGGAGCCGTCCACCCCGGTGCGCCCCACGAGAGAGGTCCCCGATGCACCTGCTGCGCCTCGGCCCGCCCGGCCGCGAGGTCCCCGCCGTCGCCGACTCCGGCCGCACCCACGACCTGGCACCCGTCTGCGCCGAGGTCGGCGTGCGCGACGTGGACGGCGCCTTCCTCGCCGCCGGCGGCGTCGAGCGCACCAGCGCCGTCCTCGCCGCCGGCACCCTCCCCGAGCTCGCCGGGGCCGCCGGCATGCGCGTCGGCGCGCCCGTCGCCCGCCCCGGCGCCGTGCTCTGCATCGGGCAGAACTACGCCGCCCACGCCGCCGAGTCCGGGGCGGCGCCCCCGGACAGCCCCATCCTCTTCCTCAAGCACCCCGGCACCGTCGTCGGCCCGCACGACGACGTGCTCATCCCCCCGGGCGCGAAGAAGGTGGACTGGGAGGTCGAGCTCGCCGTCGTCATCGGCCGCCGCGCCCGCTACCTGCGCTCCCCCGAGGAGGCCGCCGCGCACATCGCCGGCTACGCCGTCTCCAACGACGTCTCCGAGCGCGACTACCAGCTCGCCGAGTCCGGCGGGCAGTGGTCCAAGGGCAAGTGCTGCGAGACGTTCAACCCGCTCGGCCCGTGGCTGGTGCCCGCCGAGGACCTGCCCGCCGACGTGCAGTCCCTCGGCCTGCGCTCGGCGGTCAACGGCGAACCCCGCCAGGACTCCAGCACCGCCGACATGGTCTTCAGCGCCGCGGTCCTCGTGCACCACCTCAGCCAGTACCTCGTCCTCGAGCCCGGCGACGTCGTCAATACCGGCACCCCCGAGGGGGTCGCGCTCTCCGGCCGCTTCCCCTACCTCGGCGCCGGCGACGTCGTCGAGGTCGAGGTCGACGGGCTCGGGCGCCAGCGCAGCACCGTGCGCGACGCGGAGGTCGACGCGTGAGCGCCACCGCCCCCCTCGCCCCCGGAGCCGACCCCGGAGCCGACCCCGGACGGGACTTCGCCGGCCTGGCCGCGGTCGTCACCGGCGGCGCCTCCGGCCTCGGCCTGGCCACCGCGAAGCTGCTGGCCGCCCGCGGCGCGCGGGTCGTCGTGCTCGACCTGCGCCCCGAGGACCTGCCCGCGCCGCTGGAGGGCGAGCGCTGCGACGTCGGCGACGACGCCTCCGTGCGGCGGGCCGTGGCCGCGGCCGTCGAGCGCACCGGCCGCCTCGACGTCGTCGTCAGCAACGCCGGCATCGGGGCCCGCGGCAGCGTCGAGGCCGGTCCGGACGAGGGCTGGGAGGCGGAGTGGGCTCGGGTCCTCGACGTCAACGTCACCGGCACCGCCCGCGTCGTGCGCGCCTGCCTGCCGCACCTGCGCCGCTCCCCGGCCGCGGCCGTCGTCGTCACGTGCTCCATCGCCGCCACCGCCGGCCTGCCGCAGCGCGCCCTGTACTCCGCCTCCAAGGGCGCCGTGCTCGCCCTCACCCGCGCCATGGCCGCCGACCACCTCGCCGACGGCGTCCGGGTGAACTGCGTCAACCCCGGCACCGCCGACACCCCCTGGGTGCAGCGCCTGCTCGACGCCGCCGACGACCCCGCCACCGAACGCGCCGCGCTGGAGGCCCGCCAGCCGCTGGGGCGCCTCGTCAGCGCCGAGGAGGTCGCCTTCGCCGTGGCCTCCCTCGCCAGCCCGCTGGCCTCCGCCACCACCGGCACCGCGCTGGAGGTCGACGGCGGCATGGCCGGGCTGCGGCTGCCCCCGCGGCGGCAGCCGTGAGCACCGCCACCGGCCGGCCGGTGCGGCCCGTGGGGGGCACCGGCCTGGCGGTGACCACCCTCGGCTTCGGCGCCGGCCCGCTCGGCGGCCTGTTCGACCCCGTCTCCGACGAGGACGCCCACGCCGCGCTGGAGGCCGCCTGGCAGGCGGGGGTCCGCTACTTCGACGTCGCCCCGCACTACGGCGCCGGGCTCGCCGAGCAGCGCCTGGGCGCCTTCCTCGCCACCAAGCCGCGCGAGGAGTACGTCGTCTCCACCAAGGTCGGCCGCCTGCTCGTCGACGACACCACCATCGACACCGCGCAGCCGCAGCAGGACTTCCGCGACGGCCTCGCCAAGCGCCGGGAGTGGGACTTCTCCGCCGCCGGCGTGCGCCGCAGCCTCGAGGAGAGCCTGCAGCGCCTCGGCCTGGACCGCGTCGACGTCCTCTACGCCCACGACCCCCACGGGCGGGAGGAGGAGGTGCTGGCCACCGGCCTGCCGGAGCTGGCCCGGATGCGGCAGGAGGGCCTCGTCTCCGCGGTGGGCGCCGGCGTGGACGACGTGCGGATGCAGCTGCGCTTCGCCCGCAGCGGCCTGGCCGACGTCCTGCTCGTCGCCGGGCGCTGGACGCTGCTGGAGCGCAGCGCCGGCGAGGAGCTGCTGCCCGAGTGCCTGCAGCGGGGCATCGCCGTCGTCGTCGGCGGCGCGCTGAACTCCGGGGTGCTGGCCGACCCCTCCCCCGGTGCCCGCTTCGACTACGCCCCCGCCCCCGAGCACGTGCTGGCCGCCGCCCGCGCCCAGCAGGAGGTCTGCGCCCGGCACGGCTGCACGCTGCTGCGGGCGGCCCTGCAGTTCCCGCTGCGCCACCCGGCGGTCGTCAGCGTCCTCGTCGGGGTGCGCAGCGCCGCGGAGGCGCGGGCCGCGGCCGCCGACCTCGCCGCGCAGGTCCCCGAGCAGCTGTGGGCGGAGGTCGAGCCCTTCGCGCTGCCGCCGCGGACCGCGCGGTGAGCGGGCCCGGCGGCGCCGCCGAGGTGGTCGACGCCCACCACCACGTCTGGGACCTCGCCGTCCGCCCGCAGCCGTGGATCGACCCGGTGGGCATGGCGCCGATCGCCCGCTCCTTCGGCGCCGCCGACCTGCACGAGGCCGCCGCCGGGCTGGGCGCCACCGGCCGCGCCCGGGTGGTGGCCGCCGTCGTCGTGCAGACCGTCCGGGACGCGGCCGAGACGCCGGAGCTGCTGGACCTGGCCGCCGCCGACCCGCTCGTGGCCGCGGCCGTGGGCTGGGTCGACCTCACCGGCGACGACCCCCGCGAGCTGGCGGCGCTGGCCCTGGACCCCGCGCGCCCGCTGCTGGCGGGGGTGCGCGCCCAGGCGCAGGAGGAACCCGACCCCGGGTGGCTGGACCGGCCCGACGTGCGCGCGGGCATCGCCGCGGCGGGCCGGGCCGGGCTGGTCGTGGACCTGCTCGTCACCGCCCGGCAGCTGCCCGCGGCGGTGCGCTGCGTCCACGACCTCGACGGCGTCCGCTTCGTGCTCGACCACCTCGGCAAGCCGCCGGTGGCCGCCGGGCACCTGCAGCCGTGGGCCGGGCGGTTGCGGGAGCTGGCCCGCGCCCCGCACGTGGTGGCCAAGGTGTCGGGCCTGGTCACCGAGGCGGACACCTCGGGCTGGTCCGCCCCGCAGCTGCGGCCGTGGGTGCAGGTGGCGCTGGAGGCGTTCGGCCCCGACCGCCTCGCCGTGGGCTCGGACTGGCCGGTGTGCCTGCTCGCCGGGTCCTACGCCGACGTGCTCGGCGCGACCCTGGAGTGCCTGGCGCCGCTGTCGGGGGCCGAGCGGGCGGCGGTGCTGGCGGGCACCGCGCGCCGGGTGTACGCCCTGCCCGGGCCGGGCGCCCCGCGCGATCCTCGGCCCTGAGCCGCGGGTCTCAGCCCTGAGCGCCGCCCCCGCGGCCGCGCCCG
>NZ_BAABIL010000406.1:0-9894 GCF_039542765.1 Kineococcus glutinatus | reverse complement strand
GCGCGCTGCTGGTGCTGGGCCCGGGGCTGGCGGGGCGCGGGACACCGGTGGACGCGGCGGGCGTCGGGCTGGCCGTGGCCGCGGGGGCCTCGTACGCGGTGTACTCGCTGATCGGCGGCGACCTCATCGGGCGGGGGCGTCCCCCGGGTGCGGTGATGGGCGTGCTGTTCGGCGCCGCCGGGGTGCTGGTGCTGCCGGTGGCGGTGCTGGGCGGCGCCGACCGGCTGGCCGGGGCGCGGGGCGCGGCGGTGGTGCTGCACCTGGCGGTGTTCACCGTGTACCTGGCCTACCGGCTGTTCGGGCTGGGCCTGCGCCGCACGCCGGCGTCGGTGGCGACGTCCCTGACGCTGGCCGAGCCGGCCGTGGCGGCGGTGCTGGGGGTGGCGGTGCTGGGCGAGCGCCTGCCGGTGGTGTCCTGGTGCGGCCTGGCCGTGCTCGGGGTGGGGCTGGCGCTGCTGGCCGTGCCCGGCCGGCGCCGTCGCGGGGTGCGGCAGACCGGCCGGTGACGTGCGGCCGGGGCCCGCGCGCCGCCGGTGGTGGGCGCATCCGGGTGGTCGTGGGCGCGCCGTCCGCGGGCGGGGCTGGGAGGCTGCGCGGGTGGTGCGAGGGCCGGGAGGAGCTGTGCGGTCGTGGCTGCGCGTCGGCGCGGGAGCGCTCGTGGTGGGGGTCGTCACCGCGGGGTGCCAGTGGCCGCGGGACGTCGACGGCACCCTGGAGCGGGTGCGCGGCGGCACCCTGCGCGTGGGGGTGGTCGAGGCGGAGCCGTGGGCCGCTGCCGCGGAGGGGCCGCGCGGGGTGGAGGTGCGGCTGGTGGAGGAGCTCGCCGGCCGGGTGGGCGCCGAGGTGAGCTGGGTCCCCGGCGCGACGGCGGAGCTGGTGTCCGGCCTGCACGACGGGGCGCTGGACCTGGTCGTGGGCGGGCTGACCGCGCAGGACCCGTGGACGGCGGAGGTGACCTTCACCCGCCCCTACGTCACGACCCGCACCGTCGTGGCGGTGCCGGGGGGTGAGCCCGCCCCGGAGGACGTGGCGGGCCGCACCGTGCGGCTGGAGGCCGACCCGCAGCTGGAGGGCCTGCTGCGCTCGGCGGGCGCCGTACCGCAGGTCGTGCCCGACGCGGGTGGGGGCACGGGCCCGGTGGCGGTGGAGGACTGGGAGCTGGACCTGCACGGCCTGCGGGGGACGGGCGTGGAGCTGCAGTCCGCCGACCACGTCTGGGCGGTGCGCTCGGGGGAGAGCGGCTGGCAGGTGGAGGTCGAGCGGTTCCTGCTGCGCCTGGACCCCGCCCACGTGCAGCGGCTGCTGGACGAGGAGGGCGCGTGAGGGTCTACGCCGACCACGAGATGCCGCCCGAGGTGGAGCGGCTGTACCGGCGCGCGGTGCGGCTGGAGCGGTGGACGCTGGCCTACCTGGTCAGCGCCGTCGCGCTGATGGGGCTGGTGCTGGGCCAGTCGCAGGCCATGAAGGCCGCCTGGGTGGAGGACCTGCTCAGCCTGCTGCCCGCCATCGCGTTCCTCGTGGCGTCCCGCTTCCGGGAGCGCGAGGCCAGCCAGCGCTTCCCCTACGGCTTCCACCGCGTGGTCAGCGCCGCCTACCTGATCGCCTCCTTCGCGCTGCTGGTGATGGGGGTGCTGCTCTTCGCGGACTCCGCCTACCGGCTGCTCATCCGGGAACGGCCCTCCATCGGGCTCGTCGAGGTCTTCGGGTTCCAGGTGTGGCTGGGCTGGCCGATGATCGCCGCCCTCGTCTGGAGCGCGGTCCCGGCGGTCGTGCTCGGCCGGATGAAGCTGCCGATGGCGGCGAGGTTGCACGACAAGGTCCTCTACGCCGACGCCGAGATGAACCGCGCCGACTGGCTGACGGCGGTGGCCGCCATCGTCGGCGTCCTCGGCATCGGGGCGGGGCTGTGGTGGGCCGACGCGGTGGCCGCCGTCGTCATCTCCCTCGACATCACCCGCGACGGCCTGCGCAACGTGCGATCCGCCTTCGCCGACCTCATGGACCGCATCCCGACCAGCCCGGGTGAGGAGCAGCCGCTGGAGCTCATCGCGGTGGTGGAGCGGCACGTCCGGTCCCTGGCGTGGGTGCGCGAGGCCGAGGTCCGGCTGCGCGAGCACGGCCACCTCGTCACCGGCGAGGTCTACGTCGTGCCGGAGGAGACGGGGGCGCCGCTGCCGCACCTGGTGCAGGAGGCCGTGGACGACCTGCAGCAGCTCGACTGGCGCCTGCGGGAGGTCGTCGTGGTGCCCCTGCCCGCGCTGCACGACGAGCGCGGGTCGGCGCCGCGGCCGGGGAAGCGCTGAGTGCCCGGACCCACCGGGCGCCCCGCCTGCGGCGGCGGGGACGCCGGCCACCCCTGGCTCCTCGACCGCGGCGGGCGCGGCAACGACGCCACCCGCCTGCCGGCGTGGAGCACGGGCAACGCGGTCCGGCCCCTGGTGGACGGGGTGGCGTACCTGCGGGCGGTGGCCGCCGCGCTGGAGGACACCGGCGAGGGTGACGTGGTGTTCTTCGCCGACTGGCAGGGGGACCCGGACGAGCTGCTGACCGACGAGGGGCCCACCATCGCGGAGGCGCTGTCGGCGGCGGCCCGCCGCGGGGTGCTGGTGAAGGGCCTGGTGTGGCGCTCGCCGTGGGACGTCCTGAAGGTCCTCCCGGAGCGCAACCGCCACCTCGCCCAGGACGTGCGGGGCCCGGGCGCGGAGGTCGTGCTGGACCAGCGGGTGCGCACCCTGGGCAGCCACCACCAGAAGTTCCTCGTCGTGCGCCACGCCGCCCGCCCCGCCGCCGACGTCGCCTTCGTCGGCAGCCTGGACCTCGGCCACTCCCGCCGCGACGACGCCGGGCACCGCGGCGACGCCCAGACGATGGCGTTCGGGCGCCGGTACGGCGAGCGCCCGTCCTGGCACGACGTGAGCGCGGAGGTCCGCGGCCCCGCCGTGCGGGACGTGGAGACGGTGTTCCGGGAGCGGTGGGAGGACCGCGCGCCGCTGTCCCTGCTGCCGTGGCAGCTCGTGCCCGACCTCGCCCGGCGCCTGCTGCGGCGCCCGCCGGGCCTGCCGCCGCAGCTCCCGGCGCCGGATGCGGCGGGTTCCTGCGCGGTACAGCTGCTGCGGACCTACCCGCGCCGCCGGCCCCGCTACCCGTTCGCCCCGCGCGGGGAGCGCAGCACCGCCCGCGGGCACGCCAAGGCCCTGCGCCGGGCGCGGCGGCTGGTGTACGTGGAGGAGCAGTTCCTCTGGTCGGAGGAGGTGGCGGAGGTCTTCGCCGGTCCGCTGCGGGAGAACCCGGACCTGCACCTGGTGGTCCTGCTGCCGCGGGAGCCGAAACGCGGCGGACCGCTGGCCGGTCCGCCGCTGCTGCTCGGGCAGGTCCGCGCGCTGCGGGTGCTGCGGGCGGCCGGGGGTGCACGGGTGCACGTCTTCGACGTGGAGAACCACGCCGGGGAGCCGGTGTACGTGCACTCCAAGATCACCGTCGTCGACGACGTGTGGGCCTGCGTGCGCAGCGACAACCTCAACCGCCGCTCGTGGACCCACGACTCCGAGCTGTCCGCCGCGGTCCTCGACGCCGAGCGCGATCCCCGCGCGCCGCGCGACCCGGCCGGGCTGGGCGACGGGGCGCGCCGCTTCGCGCGGGACCTGCGGTTGCGGCTGCTGCGCGAGCACCTCGACCGGGCGGAGGGTGACGACGCGGACCTGCTCGACCCGTCCGACGCGGTGGCGGCGCTGGGGCGCAGCGCCGCCGCGCTGGACGCCTGGCACGACGCCGGCCGCCGCGGCCCCCGCCCGCCGGGGCGGTTGCGGGTCCACCGGGACCCCGTGCTGCGGTGGTGGCAGCGGGCGTTCGCGGCGCCGCTGTACCGCCACGTCCTCGACCAGGGCGAGCGCTGACGTCCCCACCGCGCACGGGCCGGCGGGGTGGGTGAACGCTGGACGACCTCCGCATGGGTCCCGGACCGGCGGGTAGCAGGACGGCGAACCCCTGCGGCCGCGCGCGACCGGCCGCCCGTCCCGACCCGGAGGAGCAACCGTGAAGGCCGTCGTCTACCAGGGCCCCCGCACCGTCGAGGTGAAGGACGTGCCGGACGCGCGCGTCGAGCAGCCGAACGACGCCGTCATCCGCATCACCACCACGAACATCTGCGGCTCGGACCTGCACATGTACGAGGGGCGCACCGCCGTGGAGGAGGGCAAGGTCCTCGGCCACGAGAACATGGGGATCGTCGAGGAGGTCGGCCCCGGCGTCGAGCGCGTCAAGGTCGGTGACCGCGTCTCGGTGCCGTTCAACATCGCGTGCGGCTCCTGCCGCAACTGCGAGCACGGCTGGACGTCGTTCTGCCTGCGGACCAACCCCACCGAGGGCGTCGACGGCGCCGCGTACGGCTACGCGAACATGGGCCCCTACGACGGCGGGCAGGCGGAGTTCCTGCGCGTGCCGCACGCGGACTTCAACCTCCTGGAGCTGCCGCAGGGCACGGAGCACGAGAACGACTTCACGATGCTCTCCGACGTCTTCCCCACCGGCTGGCACGGCGTGGAGCTGTCCGGCATGGCGCCCGGTGACACCGTCGCCGTGTTCGGCGCCGGCCCGGTCGGGTTGATGGCCGCGCACGCCGCCGTCCTCAAGGGTGCCTCGCAGGTGTTCGTGGTGGACGAGGAGGCCGACCGCCTCGCGCTGGCGGGCAGGTTCGGCGCGACCCCGGTGGACTTCTCCGCCGGCGACCCCGTCCAGCAGATCCTGGAGGCCACCGGCGGGCAGGGCGTCGACCGCGGCGTGGAGGCCGTCGGTTACCAGGCCCACGACCACACCGGCGAGGAGCACCCCGAGCTCGTCCTGGACAACCTCGTGCAGGTGGTGCGCAGCGCCGGGGGCATCGGCGTCGTCGGCGTGTACGTGCCCCAGGACCCCGGCGCCGCGACGGAGGGCGCGAAGGAGGGGCGCATCGGTTTCGACTACGGCACCTTCTTCACCAAGGGCCAGCAGATGGGCACCGGCCAGGCACCCGTGAAGCGGTACAACCGCCAGCTGCGCGACCTCGTCGTCGCCGGGCGCGCCACCCCCGGGATCATCGTCTCCCACGAGCTGGGCCTGGAGCAGGCCGTGGAGGGCTACGCGCGCTTCGACGCCCGCGAGGACGGCTGGACGAAGGTGCTCCTGCACCCCGGGGCGGCGGCCGCACCCGCATGATCCCCGGCCCGGCGGGCACGGGCAGGTCGTGAAGAAGACCGTCGTCACCGTCGTCGGTGCGCTGCTCGTGGTCGCCGGCGCCGCGCTGGTCGTCCTGCCGGGGCCGGGCCTGGTCCTGGTCGCGGCGGGGCTGGCCGTGCTGGCCACCCAGTTCCCGTGGGCGCGCCCGCCGCTGCGCTGGGCGAGGCGGAAGTCGCGCGAGGGCGTCGACGAGCTCCGCCGCAGCGGGGGGCGCGCGGTGTTCGCCGTGGCGTGCGCGGCCGTGACGGCCGGCGTCGGGGTGCTGTCCCTCGCCGGGGTCCGGGTCCCGCTGGTGGGTACCGCGACCGCGGTGCTCCTCGTGCTCAGCGGGCTGTTCCTCGTCGGCGTCGTGGCCTGGGCCCGCGCGCCTCACCGCGGGCGGGGTGCGGGCAGCGCCGCGAGCAGGCGCCCGAGGTCGTCCTCGTCGTTGTAGTAGTGCACCGAGGCGCGCACCACGTCGGGCAGGCCCCGGGCGCCGAGGTCCAGCGGCGCCGAGGCGGCGGCGGAGACGGCGGTGGTGACCCCCGCGGAGGCGAGCGCGCGCCGGACGTCCGCGGCGGGGACGCCCTCGACGGTGAACGTCACGATGCCGCAGCGCTGCAGGCCGCGGTCGTGGACCGCGGTCCCGGGGCGCTCGCGCAGGCGCGCCCTGAGTCCCGCGGCGAGGTCCCGCACGCGGTCGCGGATCGCGGGCAGCCCCCACCCGAGGGCGTGCTCGACGGCCACCCCCAGGCCGATCCTGCCCGCCACGTCGTGCTCCCAGGTCTCGAAGCGCCGGGCGTCGTCCCGGACCGCGTACCGGTCCGGGCCGGTCAGCTCCGCCGAGCGCAGGTCCGGGAACAGCGGCTCCACGTGCCGGGTCCGGGGTGAGGCGTAGAGGAACCCCGTCCCGCGCGGTGCGCGCAGGAACTTGCGGCCGGTCGCCGTGAGGAAGTCGCAGCCGATCCCCGCCACGTCGACCGGCAGCTGGCCCACCGACTGGCAGGCGTCCAGCAGGAAGAGGGTGCCCGCCTCGCGGCAGAGCCGGCCCACCTCGGCCACCGGGTTCACCAGCCCGCCGCTGGTGGGGACGTGCGTCACCGCCACCAGCGCCACGTCGTCGTCGAGGCGCCGGCGCAGGTCCGCCACGTCGAGCTGCCCGTGCTCGTCGTCGTCGACGACCTCGACGACGACCCCGGTGCGGGCGGCGGCCTGCAGCAGGGCGATGAGGTTGCCCGCGTACTCGGACCGGCCGGTGAGGACCCGCTGCCCGCGGCGGAAGCGCAGACCGGAGAACGCCGCGCGCCAGGCCGCGGTGGCGCTGCCGGTGAGGGCGATCTCCTCCGGCGCGCAGCCGAGGAGGCGGGCGACCGCGGCGTAGGTGGCCGCCACGTCACCGGCGGCCGCGGCGGCGGCCGCGTACCCGCCGGTGCGCGCCTCCAGCCGCAGGTGCCCCACCACGGCCTCGGTGACCACCGCCGGGGGCAGCGCCGCCCCGGCGTTGTCCAGGTGGGCGACGTGCGCGGTGCCCGGGGTCTCGCGGCGGGCGCGGGCGACGTCGAGGGCCGGGGCGCTCAGCGCGGCTCCCCCGGCACGGCCAGGCTCAGCGCGACGTCCCCGGCGGGGTCGGTCCACCACCGCCGGAGGTCCAGGCCGGCGGCGGCGAGCTCCGCGCGGACCGTCTCGCGGCGGAACTTCGCCGACACCTCCGTGCGGATCGTCTCCCCGGGCGCGAACCGCACCGTGAGGTCCAGGGCGGCCACGTGCACCTGCACGGCGTCCCGCGCGCGCAGGTGCATCTCGATCCACTCGTGCTCCTCGTCCCAGACGACGACGTGCTCGAACGCGCCGGGGTCGAAGTCCGCGCCGAGCTCGCGGTCGAGGACGTGCAGGACGTTGCGGTTGAACTCGGCGGTCACCCCCGCGGCGTCGTCGTAGGCGGCGAGGAGGCGCGCGGGGTCCTTGACGAGGTCGGTGCCCAGCAGGAACGCGTCCTGCGGCCCGAGGGTGGCGGCCACGGCCCGCAGGAACTCCGCGCGCGGGCCGGGCTCGAAGTTGCCCAGGGTGGAGCCCAGGAACACGACGAGGCGGCGGCCTCCGCCCGGGATCGTGCCGAGGTGGTGCTCGAAGTCGCCGACGACGGCATGGACGGCGACGCCGGGGTAGGCCCGCGCGACCGCCGCGCCGGCCGCCGTGAGGGTCGCGCCGTCGACGTCGAAGGGCACGAACCGGCGCAGGGTGCCGGCGTCGCGGAGGGCGTCGAGCAGCAGCCGGGTCTTCTCGCTCGTGCCGCTGCCGAGCTCGACGAGGGTGTCGGCCCCCGTCAGCCCCGCCACCTCGGCCGCGACGGCCGCCAGCAGCTCGCGCTCGCGGCGGGTCGGGTAGTACTCCGGCAGGCGGGTGATCTCGTCGAAGAGCCGACCGCCGCGCTCGTCGTAGAACCACTTCGGCGGCAGCCGCCTCGGGGTGGCGGTCAACCCGGCCAGGGCGTCGGCGCGCAGCGCCGCCACGAGGGCGCCGGCGGGGAGGTGGTCCTCCACCAGCACCGGCAGCGCGTCCGCGGGGGCACCGGAGGCGGTCGTGGCGGAGGGGGTCGTGGAGGGGGTCGTTCGAGGGGTCACGGCACGTCCAGGGGTTCGAGGGTGACGCCGTCCGGCGCCACCGTGACGAGGACACGGTCGGGGACGTCCCGCCAGGACGGGTCGTCGTCGTAGGGCTCGCTCGCCAGGACGACGCCGCCGGGCGCGACCAGCAGGCTCAGGGTGTCCCCCCAGGTGGTGGCGAGCAGGCGCTCCCCGTCGGCGAGGAGCACGTTGAGGCGGGCGCCCGGGTCGGCCGCGCCGGCGGTGCGGATCCGGGCCGCGAGGTCCGCGGGGTCCTCCAGCAGCCACGACGCGAGGACCGCGCTGTCGCAGACGGACTCCGCCGCCGGCCACGCCGCGGCGGGCAGCACCGCGCGGTCCACCCGCCCGTTGTGCGACAGCAGCCAGCGCCCCCGCGCGAACGGGGCGCACGCCGTCTCGTCCGCCGGCATGCCGGTGGTGGCGCTGCGCACCGCCGCGACGACGCACGTGGCGCTCACGTGCGGGGCCACCGACAGCAGCGACGCGTCCGCCCACATCGGTCGCGGGGAGCGCCACCGGGCGGGTTCCGCCCGCGCGGGGGACCACCACCCGACGCCCCAGCCGTCGGCGTTGACGGTGCCGTGGCGCTGCCGCCGCGGCTGCCAGCTCTGCCGCAGCAGCCCGTGCCCGGGGTCCAGCAGCAGCGCGGACAGCGACCGGGGCGCGCCGAGCCAGGCGAGGTGCCGGCACACCTACGCGTCCCAGGCGAGCCGCAGACCGCAGAAGATCTGCCGCCGCACCGGCAGGTCCCAGTTGCGGAACGAGGGCCGGACGGCGACGGGGTCGGTGGCCCACGCCCCGCCGCGCAGCACCCGGTAGCCGCCGCCGAAGAACGGCTCGGAGTAGTCGGCGTACAGCATCGCCCGGAACCCGGGCCACGGCCCGAACCCCGAGGACGTCCACTCCCAGACGTCGCCGACCATCTGCTCCACCCCGTACGCCGACGCCCCCGCCGGGTAGGCCCCCGCGGGCGCCGGCCCGAGGCTCGTCCCGCCGAGGTTCGCGCGCTCCGCCGTCGGCGGTTCCCCACCCCACGGCCAGCGCCGGCGGCGGTGCAGGACGGGGTCCCAGGCGCAGGCCTTCTCCCACTCCACCTCCGTGGGCAGCCGCCCGCCCGCCCACCGGGCGTAGGCCTCGGCCTCGTGGAAGGAGACGTGCTGGACGGGCTCGTCCGGCGGGACGGCCTCGGTGCGGCCGAAGCGGCGGCGGGTCCAGCCGCCCGCCCCGTCCGGCCGCCAGGACATCGGGGCGTGCAGGCCCGCCGTCCGGCGGTGCTCCCACCCCTCGGCCGACCACAGCCGCTCGTCGTCGTAGCCGCCCGCCGCGCAGAACCCCACCCACTGCGCGTTCGTGACGGGCAGCCGCGCGATGCGGAAGGCGGGGACGTGCACCTCGTGCTGGGGCAGTTCGTTGTCCAGCGCCCACGGCTCCGCGGCGGGGTCCGCCCCGAGCCGGAACGGGCCGCCGGGCACGAGCACGGCGTCGTGGGGCACGGCCCGCCCGGGCGGGGTGGCGGTCGGGGTCAGCAGCGGTGCGCCCGCGCGCAGGTTGTGCGTCGCCAGCATCGTCTCGCCGTGCTGGTGCTCGTGCTGCGCGACCATGCCCGCGGCGAACAGCGGGTCGTGCGCCGGGGAGCGCTCCAGCAGGTCCAGGACGCGGCCGCGGACGTCGCCCAGCGAGCGGCGCGACTCCCCGGGGCTGAGCAGCGGCAGGGCGGGGCGGGTGGCGCGGGGGTGCTCGAACGCGTCGTAGAGGGAGGCGACCCGGGGGTGGAACACCGGGTGGTAGGAACCCCGCCCGGTCTGCAGCAGCCAGAACTCCTCCTGCTGCCCGACGTGGGCGAGGTCCCACACCAGCGGGCTCATCAGGCGGGAGTGCTGGGCCAGCAGTTCCGCGTCGTCGAACGCGGTGAGGGCCAGCGTCCGCCCCCGCGCGGACCCCAGGGCGGCCACGGCGGTGTCCAGGTGCGTCGTCATCGCAGCTCCTCCGCGAGCAGGCAGCCGGCCGGACCCGACCGGCGGGCGCGGTCCTCGACGAGGTCGGCCGGGGTGCGGCCGGAGTCCAGCAGTTCCGCCCAGCG
>NZ_BAABIL010000405.1:0-4503 GCF_039542765.1 Kineococcus glutinatus | reverse complement strand
CCGTCGCTGTCCGGCTCCCTCGCGGAGGCGGCGCGGCAGCTGCACGTCATGGGCTGAGGTCCGGTTGTCCCCCGGGCAGCTGCTGGCCGTCCTGGAGCTCGTGGGCGTCTTCGCCTTCGCCCTCGACGGGGCGCTGACGGCGATGCGCGCCGCGCACCTGGACCTGTTCGGCGTCGTCGCCCTCGGCGTGGTCACCGCGCTGGGCGGCGGCGCGCTGCGCGACGTGCTGCTGGGCAGCCTGCCACCGGCCAGCTTCTCCGACTGGCGCTACCTGTTCGTCGCCACCTGCGGCGCCCTCGTGGCGTTCTGGGGGCACCCGCTGCTGCGCAGGCTCTCGCGCCCGATCCTGCTCTCCGACACCGCGGGGCTGTCGCTGTTCTGCGTCACCGGTTCCGCCATCGCCCTGGAGGCGGGGGCCGGCCCGGGCCAGGCGGTGCTGCTCGGCGCGGTCAGCGCGATCGGCGGCGGCACGCTGCGCGACGTCCTGGTCCGCCGGGTGCCGACCGTGCTCACCGGCGGCCTGTACGCGGTGCCCGCCCTGCTCGGCGCGACCATCGCCGTCGCGGGGGGCCGGCTCGGTGCCGACGGGCTGCCGCTGGCGCTGGCCGCGGGCGGCTCGTGCGCCGCGCTGCGCCTGCTCGGGCTGCGCTACGGCTGGCACGCCCCCCGCGCCCGGCTCGTCCCCCGGCAGCTGGACGAGCCCGGCGGGGCGTGAGGGACCCGGCCCCCGCGGGGCCGGGGGTGCCGCCGGCGACCCGGCGTACCCGTCAGTCGACGATCTCGCAGACCACCGCGCTGCTCGTGACGGTCGCGCCCACCTCCGCCGCCAGGTTGCGCACCGTCCCCGCGCGGTGGGCCAGCAGCGGCTGCTCCATCTTCATCGCCTCCAGGACGACCACGAGGTCGCCGGCGGCCACCACGTCGCCCTCGGCCACCGCGACCTTGACGATGGTGCCCTGCATGGGGGCGGTGAGCGCGTCGCCGCTGGGCGCCGGGGCCTCGGTGGAGCGCTTGCGGGGGCGGCGGGCGAAGCGGCCGATGGCGGCGCCGGCCTCGCGGATCTGGTCGCTGGCGCCCGTCAGGGTCGCCGGCAGCGACACCTCCAGCCGCTTGCCGCCGACCTCGACGACCACCGTCTCCCGCTGCGGGGCGACGATGCCGCCGGTGTCGTGGCCGCCCTTCCACGGCGCGAGGCTGTTCTCGAACTCCGTCTCGATCCAGCGGGTGTGCACCGAGAACGGCGTCGTGGCCTGCAGCGCCGGCTCCACCGCCGGGTCGCAGGCCGGGTTGAACGCCGGGTCCGTCACCACCGTGCGGTGGAACGGCAGCACCGTGGGGATGCCGTCGACCCGGAACTCCGCCAGCGCCCGGCGCGCCCGCTGCAGCGCCTCCGTGCGGGTGGCGCCGGTCACGACGAGCTTGGCCAGCAGCGAGTCGAACGCGCCGCCGACGACCGTGCCCCGCCGCACGCCCGCGTCGACGCGCACCCCCGGCCCGCCCGGCAGCGTCCACTTGGAGATGCGCCCCGGGGAGGGCAGGAACCCGTTGCCCGGGTCCTCGCCGTTGATGCGGAACTCGATGGAGTGCCCCCGGGCGGGCGGGTCGTCGTAGCCGAGCCGCTCACCGGTCGCGATGCGGAACTGCTCGCGGACGAGGTCGATGCCGGTGACCTCCTCGCTGACGCAGTGCTCCACCTGCAGGCGGGTGTTCACCTCCAGGAAGGCCACCGACCCGTCGGCGGCGACGAGGAACTCGCAGGTCCCCGCCCCGACGTAGCCGGCCTCGCGCAGGATCGCCTTGGACGCGGTGTAGAGCTGCTCCACCTGCGCGTCGGTGAGGAAGGGGGCCGGGGCCTCCTCCACGAGCTTCTGGTGGCGCCGCTGCAGCGTGCAGTCCCGGGTGGACACCACGACCACGTCGCCGTGGGCGTCGGCCAGGCACTGCGTCTCCACGTGCCGCGGCGCGTCCAGGTAGCGCTCCACGAAGCACTCCCCGCGCCCGAAGGCCGCGATGGCCTCGCGCACCGCCGACTCGTAGAGCTCGGTGACCTCCTCGCGCTCGCGGGCCACCTTCAGGCCGCGGCCGCCGCCGCCGAAGGCCGCCTTGATGGCGATGGGCAGGCCGTGGGCGTCGGCGAAGGCCAGGACCTCGGCCGGACCGCTCACCGGGTCCGCCGTGCCCGCCACCAGCGGCGCGCCGGCGCGCTGGGCGATGTGCCGGGCGGAGACCTTGTCGCCGAGGGCGTCGATCGCCGCCGGGGGCGGGCCGATCCACGTCAGCCCCGCGGCGATCACCGCGCGGGCGAAGCCGGAGTTCTCGGCGAGGAAGCCGTACCCCGGGTGCACGGCGTCGGCGCCGGCCCGGGCGGCGACGTCGAGGATCTTGCCGATGTCGAGGTAGGACTCCGCGGCGGTGGTGCCGCCCAGGGCGTACGCCTCGTCGGCGGCCAGCACGTGCAGGGCGTCGCGGTCGGGATCGGCGTAGACGGCCACCGAGGCGATGCCCGCGTCGGTGCACGCCCGGGCGACGCGCACCGCGATCTCACCCCGGTTGGCGATGAGCACCTTGGAGACGGGACCGGTCACGGCCCGCTCGTCTGAGGTCGGGGCGGTCATGCGGTCTCCACGTCGGCAGGTCCTCCAGGAGGGCAGCCGGGGCGGGCTCCCCGGAGGGACGCCGGCCGGGGCGGGGGCGGGGGCGGTCCGGGCGAGGATACTGCCGCATCGGGCGGTGTGCTCACGACGGCGCGTCGCCGGCCGCCGCCCACAGCTGCGTCCAGGACGCGCCGGCCTCGCCGAGCAGCTCGCGCAGCAGCGGCAGCGAGATCCCCACCACCGCGTGCGGGTCGCCCTCCACGCCCCGCACGAACGCGCCGCCCAGGCCGTCCAGGGTGAAGGCACCGGCCACCCGCAGCGGCTCGCCGGTGGCGACGTAGGCGTCCACCTCCTCGTCGGTGAGGTCCGCGAAGTGCACCACCACCGACGCCACCGCGCCCAGCGTCGCGCCGCTGGAGCCCTCCTCGCGGGCGTCGACGAGCCAGTGGCCGGTGTGCAGCACGCCGCTGCGGCCCCGCATCGCCCGCCAGCGCCCGCGGGCCTGCTCGGCGTCGGCGGGCTTGCCGTGCACCTCCCCGCCCAGCTGCAGCACCGAGTCGCAGCCGACGACGAGGGCGTCGGCGGGCAGGTCGTCACGGCCCGCCACCTCCTCCGCCTTGGCCTTGGCCAGCACCAGCGCCACGTCCTCGGCGTCGGTGACGCCGTAGCGGGCCAGCACGGCCGGTTCGTCGACGCCGGAGACGATCACGACGGGTTCGACGCCCGCGGCGCGCAGGGTGGCGAGGCGGGCGGGGGAGGCGGAGGCCAGGACGAGCGTGGGCACGCAGGGCAGTGTGGCAGCCGCGGGGCGCCCCGGATCGGCAGCGCCTCACGCCGGCAGCAGCGCCGCCCGCAGCACCCCCATCCCCACCGAGCCGACGTCCAGGGCGCGGCGGTGGAACGCCATCAGGTCGAAGTCGGCGCCCTCGGCGGCGCGCACCTCCTCCCGCAGCGCCGTCCACAGCCGCTCGCCGACCTTGTACGACGGCGCCTGCCCGGGCCAGCCGAGGTAGCGGTGCAGCTCGAAGCGCAGCACCGCCTCCTCCATCGACGCCGTCGAGCGCAGGTAGCGCCACGCCGCGTCGTAGTCCCACGCCCCGCCGCCCACCTCGGCCGGTGCCGGGAAGCCGCAGTGCACGCCGATGTCCACCACGACCCGCCCGGCCCGCAGCAGCTGCCCCTCCAGCATCCCGAGGACCTCGCCCGGACCGTGCAGGTGGCCCAGCTCCTGCATCAGCCGCTCCGCGTACAGCGCCCAGCCCTCCCCGTGCCCGGACACCCACGTGCCGTGCCGGCGCCAGCGGTTGAGCACGTCCGAGCGCACCGCCACCTGCCCGACCTGCAGGTGGTGGCCGGGCACGCCCTCGTGGTGCACGGTGGTGGCCTCCCGCCACGTCGTGAACCGCGTGACGCCCTCGGGCACCGCCCACCACATCCGGCCCGGGCGGCTGAAGTCCTCGCTGGGACCGGTGTAGTAGATGCCGCCGCTCGTCGTCGGCGCGATCCGGCACTCCAGGCGGCGGATCTGCTCGGGGACGTCGAAGTGGGTGCCGGCCAGCGCGGCCACCGTCGCGTCGGAACGCTCCTGCATCCAGGCGCGGAACGCCTCGACGCCCTCCACGGTGAGCGCCGGGTCGGCGTCCAGCGCCGCCACGGCCTCGGCCACGCCGCCGCCGGGCACGACCTCGGCCGCGACCCGGCGCATCTCCTCCCGCAGCCGGGCCACCTCCTCCTGCCCCCACGCGTACGTCTCGGCCAGGTCGACCGCGGCACCCACGAACCAGCGCGACCACAGCGCGTAGCGCTCGGGGCCGACGCCGTCGGCGGCGGGCGCCAGGGGCAGCAGCTCCGTGCGCAGGGTGCCCGCCAGCGCGGTGTAGGCGGCGGCCGCGGCCCGCCCCGCGCCGGC
>NZ_BAABIL010000404.1:0-1408 GCF_039542765.1 Kineococcus glutinatus | reverse complement strand
CATCAAGCGGTTCACCGAGCACCTCAACCCCCGCGGGGCGCGCGTGGTGGCGCTGGAGAAGCCCAGCGAGCGGGAGAGCACGCAGTGGTACTTCCAGCGCTACGTCGCCCACCTGCCGGCGGCCGGGGAGATCGTGCTGTTCGACCGGTCCTGGTACAACCGCGCCGGCGTGGAGCGGGTCATGGGGTTCACGACGCCGCTGGAGTACCTGGAGTTCATGCGCGAGACCCCCGACCTGGAGCGGATGTTCGTGCGCTCGGGCATCCGGCTGGTCAAGCTGTGGTTCTCCGTCTCCCGCGCCGAGCAGCGCACCCGGTTCCTCATCCGGCAGATCGACCCGGTGCGGCAGTGGAAGCTGTCCCCGATGGACCTGGCGTCGCTGGACAAGTGGGACGACTACACCGAGGCGAAGAAGGCGCTGTTCTTCTACACCGACACCGCCGACGCGCCGTGGACGGTGCTCAAGAGCAACGACAAGAAGCGGGCCCGGCTGGAGGCCATGCGCCACGTCCTCAGCCTCTTCGAGTACGACGGCAAGGACCCCGAGGTCGTCGGCACCCCCGACCCGCTGGTCGTGGGGTCCGCGGCGCAGGTGCTGGAGGACGACGAGGACATCGAGGAGCTTTACCCGCGGCTCTGAGCGAGGCCCCGGTGGGGTCCCGCGTGGAAGTCTGGGCCCGGCGCCAGGCTTTCCCCAGCCGGTTCCCAGGTCCGCACCCGAACTCTGGGACGTGCTGAGACGGCCTCAGCCATCGCCAGAGCGAAGGACACCATGAAGATCACCAAGAAGGTCGTGGCGGCCGGTACCGCCGGTCTCATCTCCGTCGGCGGGCTCGGGTTGATCGCCCTCGGCGCACAGACGGCCGCCGCCGCGACGAGCAGCACCGAGTCCGGCGCCACCAGCCGGCTGCAGGCGATCAAGGACGCCCTCGCCGGGCTCGTCACCGACGGCTCCATCACCCAGGAGCAGGCCGACGAGGTCGCGACCACCCTGGAGTCCTCCGACGCCCTGCGCGGCGGCCGCGGCGGCCACGGCGGCGGCTTCGGCGGCAAGGGCTTCGGCCTCGACGCGGCGGCCACCGCGCTCGGGATGAGCGCGGAGGACCTGCGCACCGCGCTGCAGGCCGACGGCGCCACCCTCGCCAGCATCGCGGAGGACGAGGGTGTCGACGAGCAGACCGTGATCGACGCCCTGGTGGCCGCGGCCACGGAGCGGCTGAACCAGGCCGTCACCGACGGCCGGCTGACGCAGGAGCAGGCCGACGAGCGCATCGCCGAGCTGCCCGAGCAGGTGAAGGAGCAGGTGGAGAGCGAGTTCCGCGGCGGCGCCGGCCGCGGCGCCGGCCCGCACGGCGGCGACGCCCCCGCGACCGACGGCGGCACGACCGAGGCGCCGAGCAGCACGACG
>NZ_BAABIL010000403.1:0-1322 GCF_039542765.1 Kineococcus glutinatus | reverse complement strand
CCCGGCACGGCGGGGCGCCGCCGCCGCGCGGGCAGGCCCTCACCCGGTTCAGCGCCGACCACCGCTGGTGGGTGCTGCTGGCGTGGGCGCTGCTCGTCGCCGCCGCGGTGGTGCCGCTGAGCCGCGGCACGACGACGACCGGGGAGATCGACGAGCTCGTCGGCGACTCCCGCGCCGCCGCGGTGGCCCTGGAGGGCGCCGACTTCGGCGAGCCGCGCACCGAGACCGTCGTCGTCACCGCGCCCGGCGCCCTGGACCCCGCCGCCGTCGCGGCGCTGCAGGCGGAGGTGGAGCGCACCTACGCCGCCACCCCGCACGTCACCGGTGTCGAGCGGGGGGCGCTGTCCGCCGACGGGCGCACGTGGGTGGTGGCCCTCGTGATGGACACCCCGCCGGAGGAGGACGGGGCCGAGGACGTCGCCGCCTCACTGGAGCGCACCGCGGACCTGGCGCGGGCGCACCCGGGCTGGCAGGTCGGGCAGGTGGGGCCCGCCTCGATCGACCGGGAGGTCGGCGAGCAGCTGGACGCGGAGTTCCGCCGCGCGGAGCTGCTGAGCATCCCCCTCACCCTGGTCGTGCTGCTGCTGGCGTTCGGCTCCCTCGTCTCCGCCGTCGTGCCCGTGGTGCTGGGGCTGGTGGCGGTGGTGGTCGCCCTGGGGCTCACCGCCCTCGTCTCCCGCGTCCAGCCCGTCGCGGACACGGCCGCCAGCCTCACGCTGCTCATCGGGCTGGCCGTCGGCGTGGACTACGCCCTGTTCGTGCTGCGCCGGGCCCGCGCGGCCCGAGCCGAGGGGGCGTCGGTGCGGGACTCGGTGCTGCTGGCCGCCCGCACCTCCGGGCGCGCCGTCGTGGTCTCCGGCGCCACGGTCGTCGTGTCCATGACGGGGATGCTCGTGGCGGGCGGCCTCTACACGTCCCTGGCCCTCGGCGGGGTGCTGGTCGTGGCGGTGGCGGTGCTGGCCTCGGCGACGCTGCTGCCGGCGGTGCTCGTGGTGCTGGGCGACCGGGTGGAGGCCGTGCGGCTGCCCCGGCTGCGCCGCCGCGGCACCCCCCGGTCGGCGGAGACCGCGCCGGGCCGCTTCTCGTGGAGCCGTCTCGCGGCGGCCTCGGCGGCCCGTCCCGCCGTCGCGCTGGTGGCCGGCGGTGCGGCCGTGGTGGCCCTCGCGGTGCCCGCGCTGGGGATGCGCACCGCGCTGCCCGGCGCGGACGCGCTGCCGGACCACTTCGACACGGTGGCGGCGGTGCAGCGCCTCACGGCCGCCTTCCCCGACTCCGGCGCCACCGTCGACGTCGTGGTGCGCGCCGAGCCCGGGGACGCGGCG
>NZ_BAABIL010000402.1:0-9312 GCF_039542765.1 Kineococcus glutinatus | reverse complement strand
CGGTCGTGCCCGGCCACCGGTGCGGCCCAGGGCGGCCGTCACCGGCACGGGCGGCTCACCACCGACGTGCAGCCAGGTGGCGGCCGCCCCCACGACGACCGCGCCGGCGGGCAGCAGCAGGGCCAGGGCCCGCGCCCGCCCCTCCCGGTCCAGCCGGACGTCGGCGGCGACCACGACCGGTCCCACCACCTGCCGCAGCAGCCCCTGCTGCAGCCAGCGGCGGCACTCCGGTTCCTCCTGCGCGGTGGGCCGCCACGGCCGCGTCACGTCGGGGGCGCGGTGGGCGAGCAGGAGGGCGTCGAGCGGGTCGGCGGGGGCGACGTCGAGGACGGGGGTGCGCACGCCACCCACCCCACCGCACCAGGCGCCGGCCGCGGGCGCGGCGGGGGCCCGGCTGTGGACACCGCGGCCCGGCACGCTCGCTGTGGACGAGCGGGCCGGGCCGCGGGGTGCGAGGCGGGATCAGCCGGTGACGTCGCGCAGCGTGCCGCGCGCCTGCTCCAGCCACTCCTGCCGGGCCCGCAGGGCCTCCTCCGCGCGCTTGAGCCGGCGGGCGTCGCCGCGGGCCCTGGCCGCCTCCACGTCGGCCTGCAGGTCGCGGATGCCGGCCTCCAGCTGCGCCACGACGCCCTGCGCGCGGGCGCGGGCCTCGGGGTTGCTGCGCTTCCAGCGCTCCTGCTCGGCGTCGCGCACGGCGTTCTCCACCGCGCGCAGCCGGCCCTCGACGCGGCCCAGGTCGGCCCGCGGCACCTTGCCCGCGGCCTCCCAGCGCTCCTGGATGTCGCGCAGCGCGGCCTTGGCGGCGCCCAGGTCGCGCACCGGCACCAGCGCCTCGGCCTCGACGAGCAGCTGTTCCTTGACCTGGAGGTTGCCGCGGAACTCCTCGTCGACCTGCTCGTTGGCCGCCGTGCGTGCCGCGAAGAACGCGTCCTGCGCGGCCCGGAAGCGCGCCCACAGCGCGTCGTCGTCCTTGCGCGCCAGCCGCCCGGCCGCCTTCCAGCGGTCCATGAGCTGGCGGTAGGCGGAGGAGGTGCCCCGCCAGTCCGTCGACGTCGACAGCTCCTCGGCCTCCGCGACGAGCTTCTCCTTCTCGGCGCGGACCGAGCCGCGCTGCTCGTTGAGGGCGGCGAAGTGGTGGCGGCGCGCCTTGTCGAAGGCGCTGCGGGCGTGGCTGAAGCGCTTCCAGAGCTCCTCCTCGCTGCGCTTGTCGAGGCGCCCCTCCCGCTGGGCGGCCTGCCACTGCGCGAACAGCTCCCGCAGCCGCTCGCCGGCGCCCTTCCACTGCACCCGCTCGGGGTCCTGCGCGGCGATCTGCTCGGCCTCCTCGACGATCGCCGTCCGGAGCGCCCGCAGCCGTTCGCGGTTCTCGTGGCGGAGGCGGTCGGCCGCGGCGCGGGCCTCCTCGGCGATCGTCGCCAGGGCCTCCACGCGCGCGGCGAGGCCGTCGACGTCACCGACGGCGCGGGTCTCGGCCACGGCGGTCCGCAGCGCCGCGACGCCGGACACGATGTCCTTGCTCGACAGCTCCGTGCTGCGCAGCCGCTGCTCGAACAGGTCGACCTGGGCGACGACCTCCTCGAACTTGCGCACGAAGTAGGCCAGCGCCTCCTCGGGCGAGGCGCCGGGGTACTGGCCGACCTCGTGCTCGCCGTCCTTGCGGCGGACCCACACGGTGCCGTCGGCGTCGACCCGCCCGAACGTCGCGGCGTCCGCGGACGACGTGTGCGCCGCGCCCGTCTCCGGGGACGGGTGCGGCACGCTGGCGGGGGTGGCGACGGGCGGCGCGTCCGCGACCGCGGGTGCCTCGTCGGCGGGTGCCTCGTCGGCGGGTGCCTCCGCGGCGGGTGCCTCCGGTGCTTGCGCGGCGGGCGTCTCCGCCGCGGCCGGCTCGTCGGTCGTCGGCTCCCCGCCGTCCGGCGACACCGGGTCCGGGACGGGGGCCTCGGTCGTCTCCGCCACCGTCTCGGCGGCGGGCGCGCCGGGCACCTGCGCGGTGGCGGCGTCGACCGGCTGCGGTCCGGGTGCGGTCGGGGTGCCGGTCGCTGCGGGGGTGTCCTGCACGTCCGTGGTGGACGCCGGCTCCTGGGATGGCTCGCTCACGCGGCAGAGTCTAGGTGCCAGGCCCCCCGTTCGGCTCAGCGCACTGCGCTCGGTACAGGCCGGATGGCGTTGCGTGCCGACACCGGGTGACCGCCCGGGGAGGTCGCTAGGGTGCCCCGGTGCTCGCCCTGGGGTTCCCCGCCGCCGCGTTCGGCACCAACTGCTACGTCCTGGCGCCCGCGGCCGGCGAGGAGTGCGTCGTGGTCGACCCCGGGGTGGGTGTCGAGGGGCCGCTGGTGGACCTGCTGCAGCGGTACCGGCTGCGCCCCGCCGCCGTGCTGCTCACCCACGGCCACCTCGACCACGTCTACGCGGTCACCCCCGTCTGCGGCGGGTACGGCATCGCCGCGACCGTGCACGGCGCCGACCGCCACCGCCTCGTCGACCCGGTCGGCGGCCTCGGCCCGGCGCTGGCGGCGGCGCTCGCGGCGGAGTTCGGCCCGCTGCGCTGGCAGGAGCCCGACGACGTCGTCACGGTGGAGGACGGGGCTTCGCTCGACGTCGCCGGCCTGGCCGTGCGGGTGGTCCACGCCCCCGGTCACACGGAGGGCTCGGTGCTCTTCCTCGTCGAGCGCCCCGGCGAGGCGGACCTGTGCCTGGCCGGGGACGTGCTCTTCGCCGGGTCCATCGGGCGCACCGACCTGCCCGGCGGCGACCACGGGGCGATGCTGCGCAGCCTGCGCGAGAGGGTGCTGCCCCTGGACGACGCCGTGGAGGTGCTGCCCGGGCACGGGCCGGCCACCACGATCGGCGTCGAGCGGCGCACCAACCCGTACCTGCGCGCGCTGGTGGGCGGGTCCGGCTGAACCCGCCCACCGGCGGTGGCGGTGCGCCGGTCAGGAACCGGTGGGGGTCACCCCGAACATCAGCGTCCGGCGCTCGATGTCGTAGTGGACGTCCTTGGTGTTGACGAGCAGGTCCTGCAGGGCGTCGGCGTCGTCCGCGGAGATGGTGAGCACCTCTTCCCACGCACCCTCGTCGAGGACGAGCTGCAGGGTGTAGGTGCCGTTCTGGCCGGGTTCGCCGGCGACCCAGCTGAACTGGTAGTGGCTGAGCTGGCGCACCTTGATGGTGTTGTCGTTGGCGGGCTGGGGCACGCTGGGCACGGTCTCTCCTCCCTGGGGGCGCGGGACCTCGTCGCCCGCGCTCGCTGCGCCCTTACCCCGTCCGGCCCGCGGGATGCACGTCCCCGGGTGGCCGGCCGCTCGGGTGTCCGGGCGCTCAGGTGTTGGGGCGCTCAGGTGTTGGAGCGCTGGAACGCGCGGGTGCCCCACGCGGCGAGCAGCGCGGTGAGGGCGACGGTGAGCCCCGCGCCCCACAGCACGCCGGGGTCGGTGACGTCGCCGCGGAACAGCGCGCGCATCCCGGTGACGAGGTGGGTGAGCGGGTTGACGTCGGAGACGTGCCGCAGCCAGGCCGGTGCCAGGGTCATCGGCAGCAGGACCCCCGACAGCAGCAGCAGCGGCAGCGAGACGCCCTGCACGAACGGGGCGAAGGAGTCCTCGTCGCGCAGGATCAGCCCCATCGCGTAGGAGGCCGCGGAGATCCCGGCCGCCAGCACGCACACGAGGGCCAGGGAGAGCAGGACCCCGCCCCAGGCCGGGCGCAGCCCGAACGGCACGGCCGCGAGGACGAGCAGGACGGCCTGCACGCCCAGCGTCACGACGTTGGACAGGCAGCGCCCCAGGATGAGGGACGACCGGCTGGCGGGGGTGACGCGCTGGCGGTCGATGACGCCCTCGCGCAGTTCCTGGATGATGCCGAAACCGGCGAAGCCGGCGCCGAAGATGACGAGCTGCAGCAGCAGCCCGGGCACGAACACCGACCAGGCGCCGTCACCGCCGAGCCCGCCACCGCGGACGTTGGTGAGCAGCGGGCCGAACAGGGCGAGGTAGAGGATCGGCTGGGTCAGGCCGAAGAACACCCACACGGGGTTGCGCAGCAGGCCGCGCATCTGGCGGGTGAACACGACCCAGGTCTCGGTGGCCACGTGGTGCCTCCTGACACGGGTGGTGGGCGGGGCTGGCTCGGGGCGGGTGGTGGGTCCGGCTCAGGCGGCCGGGGCGGTCTCCTCGCGCAGCGAGCGGCCGGTGAGGGTGAGGAACACGTCGTCGAGGGTGGGGCGGGCCACCGAGACCGTGCGCAGCGCGAACCCCTCGGCGTCCAGGGCGCGCAACAGGGGCGCGACGGCGAGGTCGCCCCGCTCGACCGTGAGGTGCAGGGCGTCCGCGGAGGTGCTCGCGCCGCGCAGGGGCAGCGCCCGGCGGGCGACCTGCTCGGCGCGGTGGAGGTCCCCGTCGACGTGCACGGTGACGACGTCGCCGGCGACCTGGGCCTTGAGCGCGTCGGGGGTGTCGTCGGCGACGACCTCGCCGTGGTCCATGACGACGATGCGGTCGGCGAGGGCGTCGGCCTCGTCGAGGTAGTGGGTGCTCATCAGGACGGTCGCGCCGGAGACGTCGCGCAGGGAGCGGATGTGCTCCCACAGGTTGGCCCGGCTCTGCGGGTCCAGGCCGGTGGTGGGTTCGTCGAGGAACACCAGCTTCGGGTCGTGCACGAGGCCCAGGGCGACGTCGAAGCGGCGCCGCTGCCCGCCGGACAGCTCCGCGAGGGCCCGGGCGGCGAGCCCGTCCAGGTCCAGGCGCGGCAGCAGGGTGCGCAGCCGCTCCTCGGCGGCGGCGCGCGACATCCCCTGCAGCCGGGCCTGCACGACGAGCTCCTCGCCCAGGCGGGTGCCGGGCGCGGGGGTGGCGCCGATCTGGGCGACGTAGCCGATGCGGCGGCGCACCTCGCGGGGCTGCGTGCGCAGGTCGGCGCCGGCGACGGTGGCCTCGCCCGACGTGGGGGCGAGCAGGGTGGTGAGCATCCGCAGGGTGGTGGTCTTGCCGGCGCCGTTGGGCCCGAGCAGACCCACGATCTGGCCGGCGGCCACGTCGAGGTCGATGCCCCGCACGGCGTCGACGGTGCCGGTCTTGGTCCTGAAGGATCGGGTGAGTGCGCGTGCTGTGATCACGGTGGTCTCCCTTCCGGACCACCACGTTAGTCAAGTTTGACTACACGTCAAGGCCCTCGACGGGACCCAGCACCCCGCGGCCGGGACCGAGGTCGGCGGCGCCGGGCTCACCGGCGAGCACGTAGGCGCCGGCCTGCACCCGCCTGAGCAGCGCGCGGGTCCAGTCGAGCTCCCCGCGGGTGTGCGCGGCCGCGAACTCGAACACCTCCCGGGCGTGCTCGGGGATGTCGCCGTCGGCGCCGGTCGCGCCGTCGCGGACGGTCTCCCGCACGAAGCGCAGCTCGTCGAGCTTGGCCCCGAGCTGGCTGATCCGGGCGGTCAGGGCGGCCACCAGCTCCTCCCGCGCCATGAAGGGCATGAGGCACAACGCCCCCAGGAACGGGACGGTGGGGCTCGTCGCGTGCCACCAGTGCGCCCGCAGCAGGACCTGGAACTCCTTCTCGCCCTCACCGGTGAGCACGTACCGGGTCCGCTCGGGCCGCCCGCCCCCGCCGCCCTCCCCGTGCAGGGCGAGCAGGCCCTCGCGGTGCATCGTCTTCAGCGCCGAGTAGACGGAGCCGGGCTTGACGTTGGCCCACTCCTCCAGCCGCCAGGACAGCAGCTCGCGCCGCACGTCGTAGCCGTGCACGGGCTGGGCGATGCGGACGACCCCGAGGACGAGCAAGCGCGTCGACGACATGGCCCCACGGTAGTCAGCTTTGAACACCCCTTCTGCACACGCGCTGACGTCGCGGTCGGCGCGGGCCGGGGGGCCGGCACGTCGTGCCGGCGCTCGGCGTGACGCGCCGGGCCGGCCGGAGGACCATCGGAGGCGTGCCGGGCATCACGATCTCCGCGGGGTACGGCGCCGGGGGCGGCGTGGTGGCGCCCCTGGTCGCCGAGCGCCTCGGCTGGGCGTTCCTCGACCGGGCCGTCACCTCCACCGTCGCCGAGCGCCTCCACCTGCCCGTCGAGGAGGTGCAGGCCGGCGGCGGGCGCTCGCAACCCTCGCGGCTCACCCGGTTCCTCGCCAGCCTCTCCGCGATGGGCGCGCCCGCGCTGCCCGGCGAGGACGGCGACGCCCAGGTGCGCGTCGCGATGGAGGAGGAGATGTGCGCCGCGCTGCGCGGTGGCGCCGTCGTCCTCGGGCGCGCGGGGGCGTGCGCCCTGCAGGCCCGGCCGGACGTGCTGCGGGTGCGCCTGCACGGCCCGCCCGCGGCGCGCGTGGTGCAGGCGGCCCGCCTGGAGGGCGTCGACGAGGCCACCGCGCACCGGCGCATCGACGCCGTCGACGGGGCGCGGGAGGCGTACGTGCGCCGGCTCTACGGCTGTGGCGTGGACGACGCGGGCCTCTACCACCTGCAGCTGGACTCGACCGTGCTGCCCCTGCAGGCCTGCGCGGACCTCGTCGTCGCCGCGTGGCGGGCCTCTGGGCTCGGCGGCACCACCGGCGGTTAGCGCAGCCGGCGGACCGGCCGGCGACCCGTGGGGCCGCCGGGTCTCAGCCCTGGCGGGAGATGCGGGCCGCGGTGTGCGGGAGCAGGGCGAAGCCGTGCTGCTGCAGCAGGTCCGTCAGCTCCTGCAGCAGGCCGACGCTCCACTCGATGCTGACGTGCGCGGTGCCGTCCACGACGTGCAGCACCTCCACGTCCAGCTCCAGGTGGCCCTCGCGCTCGTGGACCGCGACGGTGCGGCGGACCTCCACCCCGGCGGGGTCGGAGCCGGCGTCGATGGCGCCGACGTACCCGCCCACCAGGGCGCGCACCCGCTCGACGTCGTCGGCCGACGCGGGGCCCGTCTCCTGCGGCGCCACCGGCGCGTCCTGGGCGGCGGGTCCGACGGTGGCGGTGTCGTCGGCGGGTGCAGCGGCCGCGGTGTCGTCGTCGGGTGCGGCGGCGGCGACCGCGGCGGCACCGGCGGGCGTCAGCCGCACGGGCAGCGTCCTGGCGGCGGTGGCCGGCAGCAGCTCCAGCAGCCCCAGCGCCGCCAGCTCCCGCAGCGGCTTGGCCTCCTTGCTGCGGAACTCCCACGTCGCCTGCCCCGAGGCGTGCCGCGCCGCGAGCACGCTCATCACGAGGTGCTGCGTCGCGGGCAGGGTGTCGACGGCGGTCGTACCGGACAAGAGCGGCCTCCCCGGGATGCGGACCGGCCCGTGGTGGGGCGGTGGCGGTGTGGACTCGGGGCACCCTACTGCCCGCCGGTGCCCCCGGCGCGCGCGGCGCCGGCACCGCGACCGGCCCCGCGACCGGCAGCGCGACCGGCACCGGGGCGGGGTCAGTAGCGGGGCAGCGAGGGGTCCACCTCGTCGACCCACGCCAGCACGCCGCCGCGCAGGTGCCGCCCCCGCCGGCGGCCGGCCGCCCGCAGCGCCGCGAGCGCCTGCGCCGACCGGGCACCGCTCTTGCAGTGCAGCACCACGTCGACGTCCTCGGGCACCTCGGCCAGCGCCTCCCCGGACAGCAGGCGCTGCAACGGGATCCCGACCGCACCGGGGATCGCGACGATCTCGCGCTCGGCGGGGGAGCGGACGTCGAGGAGGAGGAGCTCGCGCCGCCCCGCCGCCCGCTCGGCCAGCAGCCGCGCCAGCTCGGCGGCCCCGACCTCGGGCACCTCGCCGACCGCCTCCACCGCGCAGGCGGCGGGCTCCGGCGCTGCGGGCTCCGGCGCTGCGGCGCGCGCGGGGTCCGCGGCCACCGCCAGGCTGCGCCACGTCATCGCCAGGGCGTCCAGGACGAGCAGGCGCCCCAGCAGCGGCGTCCCCGCGCCGGTGACGAGCTTGACGGCCTCGGCGGCCATCACCGACCCCACCGCACCGCAGACGGCGCCCAGCACGCCCGCCTCCTCGCAGGAGGGCGCGTCCCCCGGCGCCGGGGGGCGGGGGAACAGGTCCCGGTAGCGCGGGCCCCGCGCGGCCCAGGAGACGCTGACCTGCCCGCCGAAGCGCAGCACCGCCCCCCACACGCAGGGGATCCCCAGCGCCGCGCACGCGTCGTCCACGAGGTAGCGGGTGGGGAAGTTGTCGCTGCCGTCGACGACGAGGTCGTAACCGGCCAGCACCGCGGAGGCGTCGTGCGGACCGAGCCGTCCGGGGTGCACGACGACGTCGACGAGCGGGTTCACCCCGCGCACCGCCTCGCGGGCGCTGTCCACCTTCGCCCGGCCCACGTCGGCGCTGCCGTGCACGACCTGGCGCTGCAGGTTCGACACCTCCACGGTGTCGTCGTCCACCACCCCGATCGTGCCGACGCCCGCGGCCGCGAGGTAGAGCAGCACCGGGGAACCCAGCCCGCCGGCCCCGACGACGAGGACCCGCGCGGCCTTGAGCCGGCGCTGCCCGCCGCGGCCGATCTGCGGCAGCAGCAGGTGGCGGGAGTAGCGCTGCACCTCCTCGGCGGTCAGGTCCGGCCCCGGCGCCACGAGCGGCCCGGGGACCTGCGCGGTGCCCGTCGCGGTGCCCGCAGCGGCGCCGGTCACGAGCCGCCGCCCGGGGACGTGCGCAGCGCCGCGCGCCCCTCCAGCGGGGAGGCGCTGTGGGCGTGGGAGCGGCGCGGGATGCGCCCGGCCAGCCGCGCCGCGCGGCCGGCCTCCCCCGCCAGCCGCATCGCCCGGGCCATGGCCCGCGGGTCGCGCGCCCGGGTCACCGCCGAGGCCAGCAGCACCGCGTCGCACCCCAGCTCCATCGCCAGCGCGGCGTCGGAGGCGGTGCCCAGCCCCGCGTCGAGCACGACGGGAACCCCTGCGCGGGAGGCGATGAGCTCGATGTTGTGGGGGTTGAGGACGCCCAGGCCGGTGCCGATCGGGGCGCCCAGCGGCATCACCGCGGCGCAGCCGGCCTGCTCCAGCCGCCGGGCGAGCACCGGGTCGTCGCTGGTGTAGGGCAGCACCGTGAACCCGTCGTCCACGAGGAGCTCGGCGGCGGTGAGGAGCTCGACGGGGTCCGGCAGCAGCGTGACGTCGTCGGCCACGACCTCCAGCTTCACCCAGTCCGTGCCCAGCGCCTCCCGGGCCAGCCGGGCGGTGAGCAGCGCCTCGGCGGCGGTGCGGCACCCGGCGGTGTTCGGCAGGACGCCGATGCCGAGGTCGCGCAGCACGTCGAGCAGCGAGCCGCGCGCGGTGGGGTCGACGCGGCGCATCGCGACGGTCGTCAGCTCGGTGCCCGCCTCGCGCAGGGCGTCGGCCAGCACGTCGAGGTTCGACGCGCCGCCGGCGCCGGTGATGAG
>NZ_BAABIL010000401.1:0-1413 GCF_039542765.1 Kineococcus glutinatus | reverse complement strand
TTCGGTGGGGCGAAAGGGAAAACCCGAACCGGGAAAAATTGCCCCATTCTAGAGGTCCGGGCGCGGTCCCGACCACCCCTGCGGGTCTGGGAGACTCGGGACGTGCTGCGCTGGCTGACTGCAGGGGAGTCCCACGGCCCGGCCCTCGCCGGCATCCTCGAAGGGGTGCCCGCCGGGGTGGAGGTCCAGAGCTCCGACATCACCGCCGCCCTCGCCCGCCGCCGCCTCGGCTACGGCCGCGGCGCCCGCATGGGCTTCGAGCAGGACGAGCTGGAGATCATCGGCGGCGTCCGGCACGGGCGCACCCAGGGCGGCCCGGTGGCGCTGCGCATCGGCAACACCGAGTGGCCGCGCTGGCAGGAGGTCATGGCCGCCGACGCCACCGACGCCGAGGGCCGCCGCTACGACGAGCCGGGCCGGCTGCCGGGCCGCGGCCGCTCCGCCCCCCTCACCCGCCCCCGCCCCGGCCACGCCGACCTCACCGGCATGCAGAAGTACGGCTTCGACGACGCCCGACCGGTGCTGGAGCGGGCCAGCGCCCGCGAGACCGCCACCCGCGTCGCGCTCGGGGAGGTCGCCCGCCACCTGCTCGCGCAGGCCGCCGGCGTCGAGCTCACCAGCCACGTCGTCGCCCTCGGCACCGTCGCGGTCCCGCCCGGCACCGTCCCCGCCCGCGGCGACGGGCCCCGCATCGACGCCGACCCGGTCCGCTGCCTGGACGCCGCCGCGTCCGCCGCGATGGTCGCCGAGGTCGACGCCGCCCACGCCGCCGGCGACACCCTCGGCGGGGTCGTGGAGGTCGTCGTGCACGGGCTGCCGCCGGGGCTGGGCTCCTACGTGCACTGGGACCGCAAGCTCGACGCGCGCCTGGCCGCCGCGCTCATGGGCATCCAGGCCATCAAGGGCGTCGAGGTCGGCGACGGCTTCGAGACCGCCCGCCGCCGGGGCTCGGCCGCCCACGACGAGATCGAGCGCGTCGACGGCGGCGAGGGACCCGAGGGCCTCGTCGTGCGGCGGCGCACCGACCGGGCCGGTGGCATCGAGGGCGGCATGTCCAACGGCGAGGTGCTGCGGGTGCGGGCGGCGATGAAGCCGATCTCGACGGTGCCGCGGGCGCTGGACACCGTCGACACCGCCTCCGGCGGCCCGGCGCAGGCCATCGCCCAGCGCAGCGACGTGTGCGCCGTGCCCGCGGCCGGGGTGGTGGCCGAGGCGATGGTGGCGCTGGTGCTGGCCGACGCGCTGCTGGAGAAGTTCGGCGGCGACAACGTCGAGCAGGTCCGGGCAGGCGTCCGCACCTACCTCGACGGGCTGGCCATCCGCACCGCCGCCGCGGGCTGACCCTCCCTCCCGCGCCCATCTCCGGGTTCGGGCGCTCTGCCGGCACCCCTCCCCCGCCCATCTCCGGGTTCG
>NZ_BAABIL010000400.1:0-6709 GCF_039542765.1 Kineococcus glutinatus | reverse complement strand
ACGGTGCGGGTCAGCAGCCGCCGCTGCGCCGCGGCGTCGCGGGAGACCACCGCGCGCCCGACCACCGCGGCCAGCAGCGGCAGCAGGACGGCCTCGAGGGACGGGGCGCCCTGCGGGACCGGCCACGCCCGGTCGGCACCGACGGGGAGGGGGTCGCGGGTGGCGACGAGGGTGTCGAGCAGGACGGCGCCGCTGGCGGCGTCGAGGACGGCGACCTCCACGACGGGCCCCTCGTCGTCCCCGACCGCCCCCGTCGCCAGGACGACGGCCGCCCCGGGCGAGGTGAGGCACCGCGCCCACCGGGTGGTCTCGGTCGCGGCGGCCCGGGCCCTCAGCCGCTCGGCGGCGAGCCAGTGCCACGCCCGCTGCAGGGGGCGTGCGGTGGGGTCGGCCGCGCAGCGCAGGTGCTCGGCGCAGCTGCGGGCCGGGCCGCCCAGGTCGGGGCCGGTGGAGGCCTCCAGCGCGTCGAAGGCACGCCGCAACCGCGCGAGGGCCTCCTGCCGGGCGGTCTCCAGCACGTCGCCGCAGGAGGTGGCGGCCGCGGCGAGCGCGTCGTGGGCGGCGGCGTCCTCGGCAGGCTCCCCGCCCCACCAGCGGCCGGTGCCCTCGCAGCTCAGCAGGACGCGGCCGGTGCGGGGGGAGCGGGAGCCGACGCAGACGCGGACGTCCTCGGCGACGAGCCAGGGCCGGGCCCGCAGCGGCCGGGCGCGGCCGGTGGGGGTGAGGGGGGTCGTGCCGTCGCGGGTGTCCATCGCGCACCTCCAGTGCTGCGCTGCGCTGCGCCGCCGGGTGCCGGCGGGGTGCCGACCGCGTTCCCGACACCGACGACGCTACGCGCGGGCACCGACATCCGGAGCACCGGCGCGCGGGGACCGGGGAGGGACCGGGGACGGCCTCGGGGGGTTCCCGGAGTCCGTCCCCGAGAGCTCCCGGGGCCAGACCGGCGAGCCCCGCGGACGGCGGGCGGCAGGGGTCCGGAATCCGTCGTCACCGTCCGCACGGGCACTCGTGATCGGAAAGCGGGTTCCCGGCCCGCACTACCAGAATCTCGTCACCTAGCGCTACTTCGTCGATGTGTCCAGCACCCTTTCGGGTGACGACGCGCCGGAGGAGGTTTGGAAAACACGCCTGCGGGCCGATGACTACTGCAGGTCAGCAGGCAGTTACTTCGAGTCAAGGAGTGGACATGGCACAGCGCGGCATCACCTGGAAGGGCCCCCGCCGGCTCACCGCCCTCGCCCTCGGCGCGGTCATCGCGGCCGCCCCCTTCGCCTCGGCCGCCGCCGCCTCCGCCGCGACCTTCCCCACCACCGACAAGAGCAGCACCGCGCAGGCCGGCACCGACCGCACCCGCTGGGGCTCGGCCGACACCGACCGCACCCGCTGGGGCTCGGCCGACACCGACCGCACCCGCTGGGGCTCCACCGGTACCGACCGCACCCGCTGGGGCTGAGCACACCCCCGCACCCCCCCACGACCTCCGGGTCGACCTCCGGCCGCCCCGGGCTCCAGCAGCCCGGGGCGGCCGTCGTCGTCGGGGCCGGCACCCGACCGGACGTGGCGACCACCCGAACCCGGCGTGTAGCGCGTCCGCACACCGGGTATCGCTAAGGTGCGGTCCACCCGACGACGCCGTCGCGGGCAGGACGGTGAGCAGCTCGGTGGTGCGGCGATGGGGGGCCCGTGAGCGGCGCAGGGACGGCACCCGAGAGCCCGACGCGGAAGCGCAGCGGCCGCCCCCGCGCAGTCGTGCGCCGCCTCAGGAGCCCCACCGCCCTGACCCTGGCCCTCACCACCGCGCTGGCGGTCGCGGGCCTGGCGCTCACCACCCGGCTCTCCCCGCGGCCCCTGCTCGACGGCCCCTCCGGCTGGCCCCTGCTGGCGGTCCTGCTCGCCCTCACCGCGGCCTTCTTCGTCAGCGAGCTCGCCCAGGCGCTGGTGGAGATCCGGCGCCAGGCGTACGCCTTCTCGCTCTCCGGCATCCCCCTGCTGCTGGGCCTGCTCTACGTCCCACCGCACCACCTCGTCATCGCCCGCGTCGTCGCCACGATCGCCGCCTTCGGCATGCAGCGGGCACCGGCGGTGAAGTTCGCCTACAACACCGCCGCATACCTGCTGGACACCGCCCTCGTCGTCACCCTCGCCCACCTCCTCACCGGCGAGGACCCGGGCCTGACGCTGCACACCGCCCTGCTCTGCTACGTCAGCCTGGCCGTCGTCGACGTGCTCATGGGCTGCTTCGTGATGGTCGCCATCCTCATCAACCAGGGGCCCCTCAACCGCCAGGAGGTCGTCGAGGCCCTCCTCCCCGGCGCGGGCTTCGTCGTGTTCAGCACCCTGCTGGGGTTCATCGCCGCCGTCCTGCTGAGCAACGGGGCGCTCGGCGTGGCCCTGCTCGTGGCCTTCACCCTCGTCACGGCCGTCATCTACCGCGGCTACCTCGTGCTGCGCAGCCGGCACCAGTCCCTCGTCCTCGTGCAGGAGTTCATCGAGCAGGGCGAGGGGGCCGGCAGCGTCGAGGAGGTCGCCCAGCGGCTGCTCGCCCACGTCCGCAGCCTCGTGCGGGCCACGCGCGTGGAGCTCACCCTGCAGGACGCCGAGGGCGCCCCGCCCACCTGCATCAGCGTCGACGAGGCCGGCTCGGTCACCGTCCAGACCGGCGACGCGGTGGCCAAGCAGTGGCCCGTCCTGCACGCCGCCCACGACGGCGGCGCCCTCCTGCTGGAGCAGCGCAGCAGCACCCCCGGCCAGCGGCGCTGGCTCACCGAGCGCGGGGTGCCCGACGCCCTCGTCGTGCCGCTGACCCGCTCCGACACCCGCGGCGTGCTCGTCGCCCTCGACCGGCTCGGGGACATGCCCAGCTTCACCACCGACGACCTCTCGCTGCTGCAGGCCCTGGCCGGCCACCTCGCCGTGGCCGTCCGCAGCCGGCGGCTGCTGCAGCGGCTGCGCCACGAGGCGACCCACGACGCGCTCACCGGGCTGCCCAACCGCGAACTGCTCACCGAGCACCTGCGCGCGGCCCTGCAGCGGGAGGGCACCGGCACCAGCGCCGCGATCGTCCTGCTCGACCTCAACCGCTTCAAGGAGGTCAACGACGCCCTCGGCCACGACGTCGGCGACCACCTCCTGCAGGTGGTGGCCCGGGTGCTGGAGGGCACCGTGCGGCCCGAGGCCACCGTCGCGCGGCTCGGCGGCGACGAGTTCGCCATCCTGCTGCCGGACTGCGCCGAGCCCGAGGCGGACGCGCGCGCCGTCGCCGCGCGCGTCGAGCGCGCCCTGCGCAGCCCCGTCGACCTCGCCGGCGTCACGGTCAGCACCGGGGCGAGCATCGGCATCGCCGTCGCCGCCCCGGGGCAGCGGCACACCGAGGTGCTCCGGCACGCCGACACCGCCATGTACGCGGGCAAGAACGCCGGCACCAGCGTCATGGTCTACACCCCCTCCCTGGACCGCGGCCGCGCCGAGCGCCTCGCCCTGCTCGCCGACCTGCACGTCGCGCTGGAGCAGGACGAGCTGCAGCTGCGCTACCAGCCCAAGCTGGACCTGTCCCGGGGTGCGGTGACCAGCGTGGAGGCCCTCGTGCGCTGGGCGCACCCCGCGCTGGGCCCCCTCACCCCGGACGCCTTCGTGCCGCTGGCGGAGTCCACCGGTCTCATCGAGCAGCTCACCCGCGTCGTGCTGTCCCAGGCGCTGCAGCAGTGCCGCGCCTGGCAGGACGCCGGCCTCGACCTCGCGGTGGCCGTCAACCTCTCCGCCCGCAACGTCAACGACGTGACGCTGCCCGAGCACGTCGCCGGCGCCGTCGTGGAGGCCGGGCTGCCCGCCCACAAGCTCATCCTGGAGATCACCGAGAGCAGCGTGATGGGCGATCCCGAGCGCACGGTGCCGGTGCTGGAGCGGCTGGCGGCCATCGGGGTGACGCTGTCCCTGGACGACTTCGGCACCGGGCACTCCAGCCTGTCCTACCTGCAGCGGCTGCCGGTGCGGGAGCTGAAGATCGACCGCTCGTTCGTGCGGGGGCTGTCCCTGCCGCGGGAGGCGCAGGCCAGCGCGATCCTGGTGCGCAGCATCATCGGGCTGGCCCGCAGCCTGGACCTGCGCATCGTCGCGGAGGGCGTGGAGAGCGCCGAGACCCTGGACCAGCTCCGCGACTACGGCTGCGACGTCATCCAGGGCTACTACGTGGGCCGGCCGCTGCGCGCGGAGGACATCGAGGCGGCGGGGCCGTTCCCGGTCCTCACCCGCGAGCGGGGGCCGGTCCCCCGCCGCCCCGCGGACTGACGCGGGGCGGCGGGGCGCCGGGGCACCACCGGCGCCGGGGGGTCACCAGATGCGGACGCGCTCGTCCGGGGGCAGGTAGAGGGCGTCGCCCTCGCCCACGCCGAACGCCTCGTGGAACTCGGTGAGGTTGCGGACGACGGCGTTGCAGCGGAACTCCGGCGGGGAGTGCGGGTCCACCGCGAGGCGGCGGGCGGCCTCCTCCGGGCGCACCTTGCCGCGCCAGACCTGCGCCCAGCCGAAGAAGAGCCGCTGCGGGCCGGTGAGGCCGTCGATCACGGGCGCCTCCCCACCGCCGAGGGAGATGAGGTACGCCTTGTGCGCGATCGTCAGACCGCCGAGGTCGCCGATGTTCTCCCCGACCGTGAGGGCCCCGTTGACGTGCTGGCCGGGCACCTCCTCCGGCTCCAGCGCCTCGTACTGCGCGATCAGCGCGGCGGTGCGCTTGCCGAACTCCTCGCGGTCGGCGTCGGTCCACCAGTCGCGCAGGTTGCCGTCGCCGTCGTACTTGGCGCCCTGGTCGTCGAAGCCGTGGCCGATCTCGTGGCCGATGACCGCGCCGATGCCGCCGTAGTTGGCGGCGTCGTCGGCGTCGGCGTCGAAGAAGGGCGGGCGCAGGATCGCCGCGGGGAAGACGATCTCGTTCATCCCCGGGTTGTAGTAGGCGTTGACCGTCTGCGGCGTCATGAACCACTCGCCGCGGTCGACGGGCCCGCCGAGCTTGCCGAGCTCGTAGCGCAGGTCGAACTCGTTGGAGCGGCGCACGTTGCCGAGCAGGTCGGTGCGGTCGACGACGAGACCGGAGTAGTCCCGCCACCGCTCCGGGTGGCCGATCTTCGGGGTGAACCGGCCGAGCTTGTCCAGCGCCCGGGCCTTCGTCTCCGCCGTCATCCAGTCCAGCGCCTCGATGTCGACGCGGTAGGCCTCGACGAGGTTGGCGACGAGCTCCTCCATGCGGGCCTTGGCCGCCGGCGGGAAGTGCCGGGCCACGTAGAGCTTGCCGAGGGCCTCGCCCATCGCGCCCTCCACGAGACCCACCCCGCGCTTCCAGCGCTCCCGCAGCTGCGGGACGCCGGAGAGGGTGGTGCCGTAGAAGGCGAAGTTCTCGTCGACGAACGCGGAGGCGAGGTAGGGGGCGGCGCCGTGGACGATGCGCCACTGCAGCCACTCCCGCCAGAGGGGCACGCGCTCCTCGGTGAGCAGCGCGGACAGGCCGGTGAGGAAGTCCGGCTGGCGCACGACGACCTGCGCGAGCGCGGACGCCTCGACGTCCGCCGCCTCCAGCCACGCGGCGAGGTCCACGGCGGGCAGCAGCTCCTGCAGGCCGTCGCGGTCGAGGAGGTTGTACGTGAGGGTGGCGTCGCGGTTCCGCACCCGGTCCCAGTGGCAGGCGGCGACCGCGGTCTCCAGCTCCAGGACGCGGGCGGCGGCGCCGGCCGGGTCGGGCAGGTCCGCCAGGGACAGCATCCGCTCGACGTGCTCGCGGAACGCCTCGCGGATGGGGGCGTACTGCTCCTCGCGGTAGTAGGACTCGTCCGGCAGGGACAGCCCGTGCTGGGTGAGGTGGAGCAGGTAGCGGTCGGACTGCTTGGAGTCGGTGTCGACGTAGAACGCGACCGGGCCGCTGACGCCCTCGCGCTGCAGCCGGCCCCACGCGCGCACGAAACCGGCCACGTCGGTGACGGCGGCGGCCAGGTCGAGGTCGGGGCGCAGCGGGGCGGCACCGAGGGCGTCGACGGCCTCGACGTCCATGAAGCTGGCGTAGAGGTCGCCGATGGCGCGCGCCTCGCCGTCGGCCCCGGAGGCGGCCTCCTCGACGATCTCGCGGACCTGGGCCTCCGACTCGTCGCGCAGCCGGACGAAGGCGCCGTCGAGGGCGCGGTCGTCGGGGATGGTCGCGCTGGCCAGCCAGGCCCCGTTGACGTGGCGGTAGAGGTCGTCCTGTGGGCGCACGCCGGGGTCGACGGTCGTGAGGTCGATGCCGGAGCGGGTGGCCGGGTCGTCGGCGCGCGGGGCGGTGCCGGTGACCAGATCGGTGCCGGAGGTCATCGAACGAGCATAGGCGGCGGGCCCCGCGCCGCCCTGCCGGAAGGGTCCGGCGAGGCGGGAAGACCCACGGCGCGGACCTGGTTGAGCGCTGCACCACCGAGGGAGGAGCAGATCGTGGACACCCTGGAGCTCTACCGCGCCGCGCAGGGCTGGCTGGCGGAGGGGCAGCCCCGCGAGGCGGTGCGCCTGCTGGACCTCGCCGCCGAGCGCGAGCCGGGCGACCCGGCCGTCCACCGCCTGCTCGCCCTCGCCCTGTTCCGCTTCGCCGCGCTCGGGCGCGCCGAGGCGCTGGCCCGCGAGCTCGTCGCCTCCGACGCCGCCGACGTGGTGGAGGCGCTGCTGCTGGCGCGCACCCTGCAGCGGCGCGGGCGCCCGGAGG
>NZ_BAABIL010000399.1:0-2496 GCF_039542765.1 Kineococcus glutinatus | reverse complement strand
TCCCGCCCAGCCCGGCCACCTACGCTCTGTCCCATGTGCGGCATCGTGGGATTCGTCGGGACCTCGACCCGGGACGGCAGCGGGACCCCCGGGGCGGGCGCGCCCGAGGGGTGCGCCGTCGTCCTCGACGGGCTGCGGCGGCTGGAGTACCGGGGCTACGACTCGGCGGGCATCGCGGTGCTCGACGCCGACGGCGGGCTGGCGGTGCGCAAGCGCGCCGGGAAGCTGGCCAACCTCGTCGGGCTGCTCGAGGCCGAGGCGCTGCCGCCCTCGACGACGGCCATCGGCCACACCCGCTGGGCCACCCACGGCGGCCCCACCGACGCCAACGCCCACCCCCACGTCGACGCCGCCGGCCGCCTCGCGGTGATCCACAACGGCATCGTGGAGAACTTCGCCGCGCTCAAGGCCGAGCTCGTCGCCGACGGCGTGCCCTTCACCAGCGAGACGGACACCGAGGTGGTGGCCCACCTGCTGGCCGCCGCGCACGAGCGGACCAAGGACCTCACCGAGGCGATGCTGGAGGTCTGCCGCCGGCTGGAGGGCGCCTTCACCCTGCTCGCGGTGCACGCCGACCAGCCCGGCACGATCGTCGGTGCCCGGCGCAACTCCCCCCTCGTCGTCGGGCTGGGCGAGGGCGCCAACTACCTCGGCTCCGACGTGGCGGCGTTCATCGCGCACACCCGCGAGGCGATGGAGCTGGGCCAGGACCAGGTCGTCACCATCACCGCCGACGACGTCGCGGTGCGCGGCTTCGACGGCGAGCCCACCACCGGGCGCCGCTTCCACGTCGACTGGGACGCCGCGGCCGCGGAGAAGGGCGGCTTCCCCAGCTTCATGGCCAAGGAGATCCACGACCAGCCGCAGGCCGTCGCCGACACGCTGCTCGGGCGCACCGACGCCACCGGCCGCCTAGTCCTGGACGAGATGAAGCTCGACGAGTCCGTCCTGCGCAGCATCGACAAGATCGTCGTCGTGGCCTGCGGCACCGCCGCGTACGCCGGGCAGGTCGCCAAGTACGCCGTCGAGCACTGGTGCCGCATCCCCTGCGAGGTGGAGCTGGCCCACGAGTTCCGCTACCGCGACCCGGTCGTGGACCAGAACACCCTCGTCGTGGCGATCTCCCAGTCCGGCGAGACCATGGACACGATCATGGCGGTGCGCCACGCCCGCGAGCAGGGCGCGCGGGTGCTGGCGATCTGCAACACCAACGGCTCCACCATCCCCCGCGAGTCCGACGCGGCGCTCTACACCCACGCCGGGCCGGAGATCGCCGTCGCCTCCACCAAGGCGTTCCTCGCGCAGATCACCGCCTGCTACCTGCTGGGCCTGTACCTGGCGCAGCTGCGGGGCAACAAGTTCGCCGACGAGGTGGGCGACGTGCTGGCCCAGCTGCACGAGATGCCCGCCAAGGTGCAGGAGGTGCTCGACCGGCTGGAGGAGGTCCGCGCGCTGGCCCGCTCGATGGCCGACACCCGATCGGTGCTGTTCCTGGGCCGCCACGTGGGTTTCCCCGTGGCGATGGAGGGCGCGCTGAAGCTGAAGGAGCTGGCCTACATCCACGCCGAGGGGTTCGCCGCCGGCGAGCTCAAGCACGGCCCCATCGCGCTCGTGGAGGAGGGGCAGCCGGTGTTCGTCGTCGTGCCCTCCCCGCGCGGGCGGGACTCCCTGCACGCGAAGATCGTCTCCAACATCCAGGAGATCCGCGCCCGCGGCGCCCGCACCATCGCCATCGCCGAGGACGGCGACGAGGCCGTGGAGCCGTACGCCGACACCGTGCTGCGCGTGCCGCAGTCCTCCACGCTGCTGTCCCCGCTGCTGTCGGTGGTGCCGCTGCAGGTGTTCGCGTGCGAGCTGGCCACCGCCAAGGGCCTCGACGTCGACCAGCCGCGCAACCTCGCCAAGTCCGTCACCGTGGAGTGAGGGTGCGCCGACCCCGCTGAACCGGCCGTGCGGGCGCGTGCCACCCTGGCCCGGCACGAACGCCGTGCGGAGGGGGTGGCTGGTGATCGTCGGCGTGGGCATCGACGTGGTCGACATCGCGCGGTTCGTGCGCCAGGTGGAGCGCACCCCGCAGCTCGTGGACCGGCTGTTCGGCGACGGTGAGCGCGGGCTGCCACCGGAGTCGCTGGCGGCCCGCTTCGCCGCGAAGGAAGCCGTCGCCAAGTCCCTGGGCGCACCGGTGGGCCTGCGCTGGACCGACGTGGTCGTCGTCCGCGAGGAGGGCGGCCGGCCCCGGGTGGAGGTCAGCGGCCGCGTCGCCGCCCGGGCCGCCGAGCTGGGGGTGCAGCACTTCCACCTGTCCCTGTCCCACGACGCGGGCATCGCGACCGCGATGGTGGTCGCCGAGGGCGCCGGGCGGCCGTCGTGATCGCCGCGCACCGGGTGGCCGACGTCCGCGCCGCCGAGGCGGCGGCCCGCGCCGCGCTGCCGGCGGGCACCCTCATGCAGCGGGCCGCCACCGCCCTCGCCGTCGCGTGCGCGCAGGAGCTGCGC
>NZ_BAABIL010000398.1:0-1499 GCF_039542765.1 Kineococcus glutinatus | reverse complement strand
GCCGGCGAGCGCGCGGGCCGCGCAGCCCGTGGCCCGGCGCAGGACCTCCGGGTCCGCGGTGCCCTCGGCGGCGGTGGGGCCCAGACCCACCAGCGCCACGACACCCGCCTCGAGGTCGGGCACCCCCGGCACCAGGTGCACGGTCTCCACCGCGCCGGTGACGCGCAGGCCGCGCACCGCGCCCGCGAGGGCGGTGCGCGCCGCCTTCGGCAGGGCGTCGGCGCCCACGAGCACCGCCTGGCCCTCCTGCTGCGCCACGCCGATGACGAGGGCGTCGCCCGCATAGGCCCTGGGGTTCTTGCCGGACAGCGTCAGCTCCACCACCCCGGCATGCTAACCACGAGCCGGCGGGGGCGATCGGTGCGGGCGGTGCGCCGGCGCCACCCGGGTAGGGTGCGCCGCCGTGGCACCCCACGACGCGGCGCAGCCCGCACCCGCAGCGCACGGCACGCCCGGTGGTGGCGCGCGCACCTCCCCGCTGCACGAGCGGCACCTGGCCGCCGGAGCCCGCATGGCGGACTTCGCGGGCTGGTCGATGCCCCTGGAGCACGCCGGGCGCGGGGTGGTCCGCGAGCACGGCGACGTGCGCGCCGCGGTGGGGGTCTTCGACGTCAGCCACCTGGGCAAGCTCGCGGTCACCGGGCCGGGGGCCCGCGCCCTGCTCGACGCCACCCTCACGAGCGCCGTGGGCCGGCTGGTCCCCGGGCGGGCGCAGTACTCCCTGTGCTGCGACGACGCGACGGGCGGTGTCGTCGACGACCTCTTCGTCTACCTGCGCGGCGACGACGACGTCCTGCTCGTGCCCAACGCCGCCAACTCCGCGCAGGTGGCCGCGCGGCTGCGGGCCGCGGCCCCGGCACAGGTCGACGTGCGCGACGCCCACACCGAGCTGGCGGTCCTCGCCGTGCAGGGGCCCCGCGCCGACGAGGTGCTCGCCGCCCTCGGCCTGCCGGTGGGGCACGACTACCTGTCCTTCGTGGAGACGACGTGGCGCGGCACGCCCGTCGTCGTCTGCCGCACCGGGTACACCGGCGAGCGCGGCTACGAGCTGCTGCCCCGGTGGGACGACGCCGGGGAGCTGTGGGACGCGCTGCTCGCGGCCGCGGCGCAGGCGGGCGGCGGTCCGGCCGGGCTCGGCGCGCGCGACACCCTGCGCACGGAGATGGGCTACGCCCTGCACGGGCACGAGCTCGGCCCGGACACCACCCCCGTGCAGGCCCGGCTCGGCTGGGCGGTGGACTGGGACAAGCCCGCCTTCTGGGGACGCGGTGCGCTGCTGGCCGAGCGGGCGGCGGGGCCGGCGCGGCTGGCGTGGGGTCTGCGCGCCCTCGAGCGCGGCGTGCCCCGCGCGGGGATGGTGGTGCGCTCGGCGGGCCCGGACGGTCCCGGCGGGCTGCTGGGCACCACGACCTCGGGCACCTTCTCCCCGACGCTCGGCGAGGGCATCGCCCTGGCCCTGCTGGTGCCCGGGGTCCGCCCCGGCGACGAGGTCCTGCTGG
>NZ_BAABIL010000397.1:0-2953 GCF_039542765.1 Kineococcus glutinatus | reverse complement strand
CCGGACCTCTAGAATGGGGCAATTTTTCCCGGTTCGGGTTTTCCCTTTCGCCCCACCGAAATCCTCCCGCATTTCCCCGGAAGATCGCAACGTTGTATTCCCGGAGAATCCGGTGCAGCATTTCGGGGCCCTTTCCGCCACCCGTTCCCAGGGGGCACCACCGTGCTCACGACCACCCCGACCCCCGACGTGCTCACCGCCGAGCAGCACCACCTCGACCGCGCCCGCGCCGAGCTGGCCCGGATGCGCGAGCACACCCTCTCCCTCGTGCCCGACGGCGGCGACGCCATCGCCGACGAGGCCCTGGCCTGGGCGCTGCACCGGCGCGCGGCCGGCCTCCTCGACGACCCGCACACCACGCTGTTCTTCGGCCGCACCGACACCACCGGTGGGGAGTCCTTCCACATCGGCCGCCGCCACGTCACCGACGCCGCGGGCGACCCCGTCGTCGTGGACTGGCGCGCCGACGTCTCCCGCGCCTTCTACCGCGCCAGCCGCACCGACCCGCAGGGCGTCGTGCTGCGCCGCCGCTTCGGGGTGGAGCGCGGCCGGCTCACCGCCTACGAGGACGAGCACCTCGGGGACCCGCGGCAGGGCGAGGACGCCCCCAGCCGCATCCTCGCCCGCGAGATCGAGCGGCCCAGGTCCGGCCCCATGCGCGACATCGTCGCCACCATCCAGCCCGAGCAGGACGTCCTCGTGCGCGCCGGCCTCACCACCAGCGTCTGCGTGCAGGGCGCCCCCGGCACCGGCAAGACCGCCGTGGGGCTGCACCGCGCGGCCTGGCTGCTCTACGCCCACCGCGACCGCCTCACCCGCCAGGGCGTCCTCGTCATCGGGCCCAACCGCGCCTTCCTCGGCCACATCTCCGCGGTGCTGCCGGCGCTGGGGGAGGTGCAGGTGCGCCACACCACCGTCGACGGGCTCGTGGCCGGCGGCACCCGCGTGCGGGGGAGCGACCCGGTGCCCGTGGCGGTCCTCAAGGGCGACGCCCGGCTGGCGCAGGTGCTGCGGCGGGCGGTGGCCTCGGCGGTGCGCGACCCCGCCGAGGTGCTGGAGGGCGGCGCCCTGGTCGTGACCCGCGGCTCGCGGCGCTGGCGGGTGCCCGCGCACGAGCTGCGCGAGGTGCTGGCCGAGCTGGGCGGCCGCGGCGTCCGCCACGAGGCGGCCCGCGCGCTGCTGCCGCACCGGCTGGCCCACGCGGTGCTGCTGCGGATGGAGGCCGCCGGGGACTCCCCCGACGACCGGGTCGCCGACGCCGTCGCCCGCAGCGCGGAGGTCAGGCGCGCGGTGCGGGCGCTGTGGCCGCCGCTGGACGCCGCGAAGCTGCTGCACCGGCTGCTGTCCGACGCCGGGTTCCTCGCCGCCTGCGCCGAGGGGGTGCTGGGGGCGGGGGAGCAGGAGCTGCTGCGCTGGCCGCGCCCACCCCGCACCGCCGGCGCCGCCCGGTGGAGCCCGGCCGACGCGGTGCTCCTCGACGAGCTGGCGGACCTGCTGCAGCGCACGCCCTCGGTGGCGCACGTGGTGCTCGACGAGGCGCAGGACCTGTCGCCGATGCAGCTGCGGGCGGTGGCGCGGCGCTGCTCCACGGGGTCGGTCACCGTCCTGGGCGACATCGCGCAGGGCACCACGCCGTGGTCGGCGCGGGACTGGGTGGAGGTGCTGGGCCACCTCGGCAAGCCGGACGGGCGGCTGGAGGTGCTCGACCGCGGCTTCCGGGTGCCGGCGGCGGTGCTGGACTACGCCACCCGGCTGCTGCCGCACGTCGCGCCCGGGCTGGGCCGGCCGCGCTCGGTGCGCGAGGACGCCGGGTCCCTGGAGGTGCTGGCGGCGGCGGAGCTGTGGCCGGCGGTGGCGGCGGCGGTGGGGCGGGCGGCGGCGCAGGAGGGCACCGTCGGGGTGGTGGTGGCCGACGCGGCGGTGGACGAGGCGGTGCGGGCCCTGGCCGGTACCCCGCACGTGGTGCTGGGCGCGTCGGCGGACGAGGAGGAGGGCGGGGAGCCGGTCCGGGTGCGGGTGGTGCCGGCCTCGCTGGCCAAGGGCCTGGAGTTCGACCGCGTCGTCGTCGCCGAGCCCGCCGACCTGGTGGACGCCGAGCCGGACGGGCGCACCGGGCTGCGCCGGCTCTACGTGGTGCTGACCCGGGCGGTGTCCGGCCTGGTCGTCGTGCACGCGCGGCCGCTGCCGGCCGAGCTCGCCGCACCCGCCTGAGGCCCGGCCCGGGCCGCCGGCTCAGCCGCCGAGCGCCTTCAGGAGCGGGTCGACGCGGTAGGAGACGAGCTCGCGCATGGCCAGGGAGGTGCGGGTGCGGGTGACGCCCGGGATGGCGAGGATCTCCTGCCCGACCCGGTAGAGGTCCTCGGCGTCGCGGGCCACCACCCGGCACATGAGGTCGCCGTCGCCGGTGATGCCGTGCACCTCCAGCACCTCGGGGATCTCCCGCAGGCCGCCCAGCACCGAGGCCTGCTGGCCCTGGTGGATCTCCACCATGACGAACGCGGAGACGGTGAAACCCAGCGCCGCGGGGTTGAGGCGGCGGCTGAACCGGGTGAGGACGCCGTCGCTCTCCAGCCGCTCCAGGTGGGCCTGCACGGTGCCGCGCGCCAGGCCGAGCTGGCGGGACAGGCCGAGGACCGTGGCGCGCGGGTCCTCGTCGAGGGCTAGGAGGATCCGGGCGTCAGTGGGGTCGAGGCGGCGCACGCGGTCATTGTGTCGGACGGGGGGCGCCGGGGGGTGGGCGTTCTGACCATCCGGAGCGCCGGAAAGGGCACGAAAGGATCACGATCGGGCCGTGGGGCGGGTCGTCGTCCCCGGCCCGCCCCGGGCCACCGGCGCCGGCCACCGGCGGGGAAACGCCCCCGCGCGGCCCGTCGGCGCGGGAGGATCTGCACGGCGGCGCGCGCGTCGCGAGGGGGTGGTCGTGGTGGCGCACGAGGCGGCGGGGCCCGCGGGC